>JANOWM010000028.1:0-8840 GCA_031417875.1 Candidatus Altimarinota bacterium | reverse complement strand
AAGATCCACCATCACGAGTGATGATGATGAGATGTGCCGAGATTCTCAAAGGAAATCTCAAAATTATCAATGGTATTTATACGATGGAGCATAAATAGTATAACTCTCAGACTTTTTATGACTAAAAAGTCTACAAAAAATCCTTCTTTTCCATTGGCTCACTTTGTATTCTCTTATCGATTCGTTTTCTAAAATTGCAAGACTCGCTTCGCTCAAACAAGTTGCAATTTTTACGAAAACTTCACCGAAGAGAATTCCAAAGTTCACCAAAATAAAAGAAGCAAAAGGGTAGCGATAAGAACAAAATGTACAGACTTGAGGGTGAAAAGTATGCAAAAACCCCTTCTTATTGTCATCTCGACTTCGACTATCGTCTACGCTCGAGATGACAATGGCTATAGATTTAAAAAAACAAAAAAACGAAAATCTCGTATTTTCTACACGAGAGAAATCAGAAAATCTCTGGCATTCCTCCAGTGTTTTTCAGAGATTCTGATTTTTGTGATCGAAGAGATAATCATATCTCGTTTCCTATCAAATCGTGTGAGAAATTTTTTGAGTATTTCGGGAGTTGTTCATTCATTAAACTCAAAGTGATAAAAACTCCCGATTTTCGATATTTTTTTGACGCTATATTCTCCAAATAAAATACTAGATTTCAGGAGAAGAAAGAGGTTATTCATCTCTTCAGGCCACGCATCTCACTTAAATGTATTTTCCGCATATTCTATATCTTCGAGTGTTTCGATCGAGTCAATATCTCGAAAAAAAGAAACTTTATCTTGTTCGCTTTCGAAAAAATCACTCGGAATAACGTAGGAAATATCGAGTTCGATCTTTGTCTTTTCTTCTTTTTTTGTTCCAAATTTGAGTTCGGCTATCTTTTCTTCGAGAAGCTGAAAATAGAGTGATATTCAGACTTCTTTGGTTTTTCAGGACTGACGAAATCCGAGGATATCACCCGTTCCTCGCATTTGCATATCTCGCATCGCTATCTCAAAACCACTTCCGAGAGCACTATGCTCTGCGAGGATCATGAGTCTTTGACGTTCTTCAGCGGAGAGTTCATATTTTCGATACGTGAGATAGCATATTCAAGCTATATCTTTTCGTCCGACACGACCTCTGATCTGGTGAAGTTCTGCGAGTCAAAAAGTCTCAGCATCTGATATGATAATAGTATTTGCCGAGAGAAAATTGACCCCATTTTCTATGACCGTGGTGGATATGAGAACATCGTATTTTCCATGCTTAAAATCATGAATACGCGCTTCGATATCTTCGGCCGCGATACTTCCATGAGTCACGATAATGCGTGGTTTTTTCTTTCACTCTTTTCGAAATGCTTCTTCGATATCTTCACGCACATGCTCGATAGATCTGATACGATTATGCAGGACGATCACTTGGCCACCTCGCTTTATTTCTGTCGTTATCGCAGAGGTGACAATAGTGAGATCCCACCTCATGATGAGTGTTTCTATCGGTTGTTTTTTCTTCGGAGGAGTCGTGAGCATCGATATTTTTTTGAGTCCTGAGAGTGCCATATTCAGACTTCGAGGAATAGGGGTTGCTGAGAGCGAAATAATATCGATGTGAGTTTTCATCTTTTTGATTCGCTCTTTTTGTCCGACTCAAAACCGGTGTTCTTCATCGATGATGAGGAGTCCAAGTTTTCGCCATACGACGTCATCTGACATGAGTCTGTGAGTTCCGACGACGACATCGATCGTTCCATTTTGCAGTCATTCGAGTACTTTTTTTTCTTCTTGTTTGGTAGAGAGGCGAGTGAGAGAAGCTATTCGTACCCCAAAAGCACCAAGTCGTTCCTCAAATGTTTCTCTATGTTCTTCAGCGAGGATGAGTAGAGGAGAGAGACAGGCTACCTGCATGCCAGAGAGAACCGCCTTGTATATCGCATTCATAGCAATTTCGGTTTTCCCAAATCCCACATCTCACGCGATCAGGTGATCCATCGGCGCATCGTCTTCCATAGCAGCACGAATCTCCTCGATAATAGAGATTTGATCTTTGGTATGTTCATGAGGGAACGCTTTTTGAAAAAGGAGTTCTTCTTTTGGAAAACTTCCGAATCGGATTCATTTTTTTCCGAGTCGTTTGGCACTGGTTTCGAGGAGTTCCGCCGCGATGAGCGCTATTTCTTCATCGGTTTTTGAAAGCGTTTTTTCCCATGATTTTCACTCAAGTGATGAAAGGACAGGCTCGCGTTCTCATATATATTTAGTAATACGAGAAAGCTCGGTAATAGGTACGAAAATCTTCGCATTTTTATCGTACTCGATTTCGATATATTCACGCTTTATCAGTCAAACTTGTTTTTCGAGAAGTCCGTGGTATTTTCCTATTCCGTGCTCTCTATGCACGACATGGTCTCACTCTCGAATCGAGAGGAGAAGGTCGAGATTTTTCACGCTGGTTTTGCGTATTCTATTTTGGATAAAAACCTTGCTGATAATATCGTCTCCGATGATGATAGTGGGAAGAATCAAGTCACTGTACCTCCATTTTGTATCTAAAAATGAATTTTCACCTCAAAAAATAGTACTTTCTATATGAGCATGACTTTCATGAAGTTTGACGTGTTCCAGAGAGTTATCTTGTAAAAATTCTTTGACTCTTTTTGTATATCTCGAAATTACATGGAAATTTTTATATTCTCACATGAGCCTTTGAAGTTCGATAATATCCGCTATTTCTAGCACCGTAGCACCTGAAAAGATCCCAGATTCTCGACTAATCATAGAAAATTCGAGCACTTCTTTAAAAGCATTTGCGAGCTTTTCTCTTCCTTCATAAAACTCACATCCGATGAGAAGTCCATTCCAAGTGCTGAAAAACTCGAGAAATGCTTCATTTAGATTCGCCCTTGTTTTTTCTGAAGTAGGAGCATGTGTTTTATTTGGGAGAATCAAACTGGGGAGATGTATATTTTTCTCTCATCTTTCAATAATGCTATCTATCTCATTTTCAAAATATTCGATAATATATTCTCGGTCATGCTCTTTTATTCGTATGATTGGACCTTCTCGAGTGTAGTGTCCATTTTCTTCGAGATGAGCCTGGTGTTTATATCCATTTTCAGTGAGTTTTTCTATACAGAGATTTATCGGTAATATTGCTCCGCGCTCTATTCGAAGAGTCGAATTTCGTAGAATTTCCTCGGTATTTCCATTTGCTGAAAGGTTTCTTGCCTCGATGAGAAAAATTCCTTCACCGAAAGAAGTTTGGGAAAGGAGTTCTCATATATGAAAAAGCGGGCGTATTTTTTCACTAATAAATTCATGACCGTGAGCACGTATCTTCTCAAATGTGAGAGCATCATCAGTCACGATAATATGTGGACTGTTGGTTTTTTTCCATCCACTTGCGAGTATCATAGATGCAGAGACATGCGGAACGCGGTTGAGGATCAATGGACTGTTTTTAGATTATACCTTCATAATATCTTCTTCTTTTTTTTCAAGCATCTTTTCTATATCGCGAATACTTGCATCAATGTGTTTTTGAAGATCAGCCTCATGTATTTTTGCTTCATCTTCACTGATTGTTTTCAGAGACTTGGCACTATCGATCTTTTTTTTATAGTCTTGACGGATATTTCGTATACTGACTTTTCACTCTTCAGTGAGACGTGAAGCCATCTTCACGAGATCTTTTCGACGCTCTTCAGTGAGAGGAGGAATGTTTATAAGGATGGATTCTCCATTGTTTGTCGGGTTAAGTCAAAGATTCGCATCAGTGATTCATTTTTCGATGTCGCGAATTATGCCCTTATCCCAAGCCTGAATAGAAATAGTTTGAGCGTCAAGCGTCGATACTGCTGCGACGTTCCTGAGGGGCTGACTCGACCCATAGGCCATCACGTAGACACTTTCTACGATAGCTGGGTTCGCGCGTCATGCCTGGAGTCTGGATAATTCAGAACTGAGGTGATTTATCGCTTTGTGAAGCTCTATTTGAAGATTCGAAAGCATAGTGATAAATATAATTATAATATAAATGTACAAATAGTGTATTCAAAATTTCCCTTTCTACAAGCTTTTTTTTGACAAAGATTGTCAAGATTATACAATGCTTAAGAAGTATTATTTTCTTACATTTTCACTTATGCGAAAGATTTCCTCACTTTCCATTTTCCTTTCTTTAGCGATATGTTCCACAGTTTTCGCAGAAACAGGAGTTACTACCCCAATCCTTCCAGGATGACCAGCACCTCTCCAGGCTGATATGACTCCGAGCATTACTCCCGATATGAATGCAGCGCCTAATCAGGCCGCCACTCTCGCACCAACCAATAAAACCCTTGGTTCATCTCTCTGAGAGTTTAAATCAGTAAACTGTAACACGAATCCGACATTTTCGACGAATAGTTGTGACCAATGTTTCGATGGAGGTTCAGTAAAAGTTGGTGATAATATCAACGGACTTTTTGACAACTGGATAAATAATTCCCCAAATATCATGGTTGCCTATAAAGAAGAACAAAAAACTCCAAATATTGTTCGTTTTGGAAATACCACATGGACATCAAATCCAGCAAATGATGCACAATTTTGGAAATACTCGAGTGATATTATCTGGGTACAAGCAGGTTCAGGAGGGAAGAATCAATACATTCTTCCTGCTGGACAAACGGTAAAATTTATCGAATCAGAACTCGGTGCTGGATATAAACTCGAAAAGACAGATAGAAAAAACGGTGATATCGTCGGAATGATACGATTTCCTCTCGTTTCTCACGTAGTAGATTCTGCAGCGAATGAGAGTATCGCAAACACAACTTACGAATGTGCTACGCTCACACTCTCGGCTCCAGCTGTTACTCCGGCAAAAGAAGTAAAACCAACACCAAAAGAAATTACCACGACCAAGACAGGTCCTGAGACTCTTCTTCTCATCATCGCAGCATTCTTTATAGCTTTTGGTCTCATGTTCTCACTTCGCCGAAAGATATAAGTTTGATTCCCAAAGATATAGTAAAACCCTTGAGAAAATCTCAAGGGTTTTTTTGTTACGTCGGAGTTTTATATTGACAAATAAATATATATAAGTATATTTCTATTTATAGATGGGACATGAAAAATGTTTCAGTATTTGCAAAATAAAAAGAAATATGCTATCGTATCCAGGATAAGCGAGAATTCGCTCTTATATCCTAACATTTTAACTTATGTTTACCGTTTTTTGACATCGTGGTAGTATGAAAGGGCAGGTGAAGTGGAGTAACAATACAGTGACAAATAGTCCTGAAGGGCAAGCCTCAAAAGAATCACAAAACGTTTCAAAAGCACTTAAAGATCTTGAGGATTATAAAGGGAATGATACGATCATTCTTACTCGACTCTTGAATAACGTTCATGATTCGAATAAAAAATTTGCAGAAGAAAATACACTAGAATCGCAATGATTTGATTTGATTCTTGCATCAAGAATATCTAATGAAACTGATCCTACAAAGAAACAAATCCTTGCAGATCTTCAAAAAAAGAGAGCGACAGATCTCGCAGAAGCAGCCAAAAAACAAGAAGCAAGTAAGGCAGCAGTATCAACAGCTACAAACGCAAAAACTGATACTCTTGCGACTGCTTCCGTTATAGATAAATCAGAGAACCTTCGATCAGCTAAGGTAAAAAAAGAATTCCAAGATATTGCTATCAAGCTCGAAAAAGAAACAGATGGAAGTCTTACTAAGGCATCAATGGTGGCACTTCTCTCAGATCTCGATGGTGCTGCAGGAGTCGAAAAAGAGAATAGATGAGCATTTAGGCAAGCACTTTTCGGAGGTGGCCGACAAAAAGAAGTTATCGGTGAGCGCCAAGTTTATGAACTTCTCTCCGGACTTGATACATGAAAACTGAACGCACTTTATACGAGACTTACATGAGATTCTACAGGACTGAATTGGAAACCACAGATCTATCGTGAAGGGGCTTCTATATATGATTTGGATTTGAAGTCACAAGCAAAGATTACCCGATTTCAGCGCGAACTCGCTGATCAGACCAATATGATGGCAGATCTCACGGAAGCATTTATCGGAAAATGAGCTCGTACTGGACTACGTGCTGTAATCGAGGGAAATACGAGTGAACTCAAAAATGCAGTATCGCAAAATCCAACAAAATTTCTCGAAATGCTCAAAAAAGACGGAATTCTCGAAAGAGATCCGGCTTTTATGACAAAAGTAATTTCGTTTCTTGTGAGAGTTGGTATCCAGGTGCCAGTAGCCTTCTTTTCAGGAGGAATGATTGGTGCCTATCTCGAATCTCAGGAAGTGACAGTAAACGGTGCGAAGTGAGGGCTGACTCTCGAAAAATGAGTAGGAAAGAATGGGAGTATCTGAGCATCAGCAGATCTCCTCGGTCTTCGTCTGAATGCAAAATGGAATAGCCCAACTGAACGAATAGCAGGACTCACATGAGGAGTGAAAACTCTCATATCAGGAGATAATCTCACCGCAGAAGCATTCAATCATGGTATTTCCTCGATGACAGACAAAGTAGTAAGAGACTTTATGATTCCTGCAGGATCAAAAAAAGATGAAGAGAAAGAGAATCTATCAAAAGAAGTACTCTCGATGAGTACTTCATATCAAAAACGAGCAAATGAAATATTTACTGATACAAAACTCCCACAAGTAAAAAAAGAAGAACTCATCACGAATATGACTCTCGGGTATCTCTCTCGAGTCGAAGCGATGAAAGGTACACAACTTGAATGAGTATTTGCAGCGTTTAATACCGTTGGCTGGATGGCAGGTCTCTCAGGAGGCAAAGTAGATATGGCAGCCAGTTTTTCATGAGTAGCTGCGTGATCGAGTGCTATCGAAGCAGAAAGTCTCGCTAAAAATACTCTCACACCTAGTCAGCTTGATGAATGGCTTACAAAGGCAAAAGTCATAAAAAATGCTGATGGAAGCTATACTCTCCCGGCATCAGGAGATATTCCAGCACATAAAATTATTGTTCCAGCTGGAAAGACTCTTACGTGGAAAATAGTAGAACACGTCTATGATGATGGAAAAGAAGTGGAAGCGATTCCAAGCTTCTCTGATAAGATTCTTGTTCGAGATAAAGTAGATGCGGTGCCATGAAGAGATTACGTTGCGGCTAAACCAGGATGAACTATTGAAATAAAACGTGAAAATAAGCCTCGTGCGACTATAGAAGGACTTCCAGAGGCAAAAAAACTTGCTGACTTTGTTCTCAATCTTCGTCGAACAAAAGGTGCTGACATGGCACAACTCAATACATTTGTATCAAGTGAACAGTATGATACGGCCAAAAGAGTATTTATGAATATACTTGCTAAAGTACCAAAAGATCCAACAGCAAAAAGTCTGAGTGTTCTTCTCGAAAATCCAAAAACAAATCTTCAATCATATTTTGATACTATCCTCGAGAAGTCAGCAGGAGGAGGAGAAAGTCGTGCTATTGCAGCGAAGATCGAAGCAGGAATGCCACAAAATATCGAGCAGTATTATGAAAAAAATAAACTTTATAAAGCCTTTGGGGATCAATATGGAATAACAGACGCACAAGTAAAAGATATTATTTGACAATACAGGTCTCTCGATAAAGGTCAGATTTCTACCCTTGGAAAACATTTTGGGAATTGATTTAGAGCACTTGTGGCATATAACCAGATAAATGGATGAAATAATAAATTCATAGCCCTTGATAAGGTTACAGATACTAATACTCGTATTATTGGTGAATTAAAGACTGTGGATAATGCAGTGACGAATAAAATCCTCAATCAGTTTGAAGCTAAATTGACACAAGAGGATATACTAACATATAAAAATCTACTCCCATCAAAGTACAAATCAATCTCGGATGCAGACATTAAAGGCATGATGGTTCAAGGAATATTGCCAACAATTATGGTAGATGATGGTTATAAGATAACTACAAAGCCAATCGTAAAATCATATCTCTCCTTTGGCGAATGAGCTCAGTGTTTTAATCTTGGATTTACCTTGATTCCACCAGTTATCAAAGAACCAGATACAAAGGAAATTACGAAGATTGATAAAGTTGATGGGAAAGATCCTGAATATAAAAATCCTGATTCGACTCTCTGATCTGGCACCGTGGTAGGAATATCATCAGCTCAACACCTCGAGTGAGGTATTGGAGTCGGGCAATCACGTGGACAAATGGAAGAGGCACAAAATCCAAACACTACACAACCAAATACTCCAGCCCAAACCAGTACTCCTGGTGCAAGCCCAGGTACTCCAGTCATTAATCCTACAACTACTCCAGTAAAACCGGTTGTACCTTCTAGCGGAGGCAGATAATTCTTTGATTCCTTTTTTATGAAAAAACTTTCTCTCATTCTCATCACTTCCTTTCTCCTCGTATCATGTGGAAAAGAAGAACTTCCTGCTTCACCATCAGTCTCAAATGGTCAGCCAGCTCTAGAAATAACTGCTGTAGAACAAAACCCTGTGACCAGTAGCTGAACACGTTAATACTCCTTATTTTCTTGTATGAAAAAGATATTTTTTCTTCTCGTTCTTATTCTCTCGAGTCCGTCACTCATATCTGCACAAAATATGACATTTGATGATGGAACGACATGGAACTGTGATCAAAACTTTGCTCCAGTACCACTACGATATCAATATCAGTATGAGTTTTATGATGTATGGAATAATCCTTCGAATATTCCAGTCTACATGAATACACGATCTATTCAGTATAAAAATGCAGGGTATCTCAATATGGGACAAATGTGGCCAAATGGTTCACCAGTCTACTGGACAAATGAGCTCGTAAATAATGGATATAGTGTTCCAGCAAATTCAAGCA
>JANOWM010000027.1:0-15290 GCA_031417875.1 Candidatus Altimarinota bacterium | reverse complement strand
GCACACCTCCCATGGTTTGACGGGCGGTGAGTACAAGACCCGGGAACAGATTCACCGTGACATAGCTGATTCACGATTACTAGCAATTCCAACTTCATGAGGGCGAGTTGCAGCCCTCAATCTGGACTGAGATCGGCTTTATGGGATTGGCTCCGTGTTACCACTTGGCAACCCTTTGTACCGACCATTGTATCATGTGTGTAGCCCTAGGCATAAGGGCCATGCTGATTTGACGTCATCCACACCTTCCTCCCAGTTAACCTGGGCAGTCTCGTTAGACATAATAACTAACGACATGGGTTGCGCTCGTTAACGGACTTAACCGAACACCTCAAGGCACGAGCTGACGACAACCATGCAGCGCCTGTTTTCAAGTTCCCTTGCGGGCACAAAAACATTTCTGCTTCTTTCTATCAATGTCAAGCCTAGGTGAGGTTCCTCGTTTATTGTCGAATTAAACCACATGATCCACTGCTTGTGCGGGTCCCCGTCTATTCATTTGAGTTTTAACCTTGCGGCCGTACTCCTCAGGCGGGATGCTTAATGCGTTAGCTTGAAGCACTGGACCGAAGTCCAACACTTAGCATCCATCGTTTAGGGCGTGGACTACAGGGGTATCTAATCCCTTTTGCTCCCCACGCTTTCGTCTCTCAGTGTCAGTTGTGTTCCAGCAAGCTGCCTTCGCTTTTGGTATTCTTGTATGTATCAACGGATTGCACCCCTACTCATACAGTTCTGCTTGCCTCTCCCACACTCAAGTTTGATAGTTTTCCAAGCAAGTACAGGGTTGAGCCCTGACCTTTCACTTGAAACTTTCCAAACCACCTACAGACGCTTTACACCCAGTAATTCCGGATAACGCTTGGGGCCTTCGTATTACCGCGGCTGCTGGCACGAAGTTTGCCGCCCCTTATTCCTCTTGTACCGTCATTATCTTCCAAGAGAAAAGAAGTTTACACCAACAAAGGCTTCATCCTTCACGCGGTGTCGCTCCATCAGGCTTTCGCCCATTGTGGAAGATTCCTCACTGCTGCCTCCCGTAGGAGTATGGACCGTGTCTCAGTTCCATTGTGGCTGGTCGTCCTCTCAGACCAGCTACCCGTCATTGCCTTGGTGGGCTATTACCCCGCCAACTAGCTGATAGGCCGCAGACCTTTCCCAGAGCGAATTGCTCCTTTACCCTTACGGGACCATCCGGTATTAATCTCGATTTCTCGAGGCTATCCCTGACTCTGGGGGAAGTATCAACGTGTTACGCACCCGTTTGCCGCTAAACTCCCTGTGACACAGAATGTAGAAGAAATCTTCTCTACTCTGTGTCACAAGTTGTCCCGCTCGACTTGCATGTGTTAGGCGCACCGCTAGCGTTCATCCTGAGCTATGATCAAACTCTTTGAAACGTTAGCTGCCTATGATACCGAAGTATATAGGACTTTTTTATTTTGTTTTTTATCTTAAGAATTACAGTTCCGTATAAATACGGACTTGTCTTCTGGTATATGAGATGTTAAGGATCAAGTGCCTCGAAAAGCACGTGGGAAGATTTATATGGAAAAGGGTCACGAAGTCAAAACTTTTTTGCACTTTTTTTGTATTTTCTTTCTTTTCCGCATCCTGATGAGGAAAGTTTAGAGAAGAAAAACATATCTTTTTGCGAAGTTTTGCTCGCTTTTGACACGAAAAACAGAGAGAGCACTTTTTGTGAACAGAAAAGATGTCTAAAGAAGTGATGAGACTTCTCATTTGCAGATACGAAAAATCGTTTTCATCGTCTCTGCAAACTCTCTATTCTCTATACGAACTCATGAATATCCATCAGAGAGATTCAGGATAAGAACTTTATCATCATAGAGAGCGATACTTGAACCAATATTTCACAAGGATTTTGGAAAGAGGAAAAGAGAACGCAGGTCACGTTCATTTGACTGCGATAAAAGCTCTTCGATTGCTCAAAATGTTCCAAGAGAATCACAGAAAATTCCTCGTTTTACACGTCGACTAATGAAAGAATTCATGAATGCTTCTCCGAATGCTCACACCAAATCTTCATGGGCTCAAAATTCATAAAAAATTTCTTCTACATGAAGGAGTTCCAAGTACGCCTTTCGACAACTATCAAGTCCGTCAAAAAATATAATCTTTGGTTTCGAGTGAACATTTTTATTCATCTCACGAAGGTGTTCAATATTATTTGTGAGAAATTTGGTCTTGTCCAAGATATCTTCTTCGATATTTTTTTCTAGAAGCGATATATTTGCCTCATAATAAAAAGTCTTCACTCGCATAGATCTTGTGAGATATCACTTTCTCCAAAGAGTATCTGCGAGAAAATTTACACTCGACTTTGGATATCCGAGATATTTTGCAATTTCAGAGGCTCAGGAAATCCCATATTCTACGAGATACAAGTAGATTTTTGATTCCTTCTCACTCCATCCAAGCTGCATAAGTGAATCTATCATCAGTAATTATCGATAGTTTATAAAAGTTATATTTTACTTTATACAAAAAGAAAATAATATCAACTTTACTTACTTGTCCATTTTATTTGATAATTTACTCTTATGACGGAACTTCTTTATCTCACCGATACGTACCAATTTGAATCCACTGGAATGATCACGGAATATGGATCAAATGAACTTGGAACATATGTAGTTCTCGATCGCACTATTTTCTACCCTCAGTGAGGTGGGCAGCCGAGTGATATATGAACGTTAGGAAACGATGAGAATATATTTACTGTGGAAAAGGTTCGGATCGACGAGATGGGAAAGGTTTTTCATTTTGGGAAAATGACTACCTGAAAATTTGAAATAGGAATGAAAGTAGAGCTCATGATAGACTCGAGCGTGCGCATCCGAAACGCTAAAAATCATTCTGCTGGACACCTCGTGGATGTGGCTATGAAAAATATTGGCCTCGAGAATCTCATTCCGACGAAAGGATATCATTTCATAGAAGGTCCATATGTAGAATACGCTGGAAAACTCACATGACCCGTCGAGGACATACTCCCACAGCTCCAAAAAGAAATCGATATTCTTATCGAGGCACATATTCCCGTGATTGTTGAGTCTCATCCTGACAAAGCAAATCTCCTGTGAAAAATTCCTCGCTCCGTGTATTTTCAGTGATATGAGGGGTGTGGCTGTGGAGGAACCCATGTAAGAAATTCTTCTGAAATCGGAAACATGACCATCCGAAAGGTAAAAATGAAAGATGGGAATCTGAGGGTAAGCTATAGCATAATGGAGTAGTGAATTTCTTAAAACTGACGTACTTCTTTACCCAAGTTCGCCATCGAACCACAAAAAATCCCCCCTTCTTTCGAGGGAGAGATTTTTTCACTTATTACAGTGGTGGGCCCACCTGGGATTGAACCAGGGACCAACCGGTTATGAGCCGGCTGCTCTAACCACTGAGCTATAGGCCCGGAACAGAAACATGGCGGTGGATGAGGGATTCGAACCCTCGCGGCACCTTGCGGCACCCTACAGGTTTAGCAAACCCGCCTCTTCAGCCACTTGAGTAACCCACCATATCCTGCAACGTTATGACGTCGCGAGCGCGATTATAGAAAAAAGGGTGAGAAATGCAAGAAAAAAGTTACTCTCGAAGTGAGAGACCAGGAGTAACCCCTTTATTTCTGAATATACATTTATATTATATATTGTCAATAGAATTTTATATTTTCTATTGTACAATCACTACCACTTTTGGTTCTTTTCCGATCTCATAGAGCATAACGTCGCATGCTTTTCGTTCGACATGATCAGAAAATGATGTAGCGTCTTTGAATGTGGAGAGGTCTTTGAGGATATTTTTGATAACTCCATCGAGTGCTCTCTCCAGTCCAGGAACATTTGCTACCATTGGAAGTCAGACGGTTTCATACTTGATAGTAAACCCTCCTGATTTTTTCGAAATACCAATGACGAGTACTCCTTGACCGGAGATCTGATAACGATCATGAAGCTCGCGTTCAGTAGTATATCCGACCATTCGCCCATCGATAGTGATAAGTTTTTTTGAAGTATACTCATCGGTTTCTCGCATGGTTTCTTTTGTGAATTCGAGTATTTTTCCATTTCGCAGTATTGGTACTTTTGACTTCGCATAACCGAGATCATAAGCGTTTCTCGCATTTCCACGGAGCATATGAGGAAAACCATAGATAGGAATATAATATTCTGGCGAAAGAAGGGTGATCATTTTTTTCGTATCCTCTTCTTTTGCGTGTCATCCAGCATGAATCTCTGATTCTTTGTAGTGATGAATTCGTGGACCTTGCTGAGTAATGAGGTCAAAAAGTCACTGAACAGCTCGTTCATTTCCAGGAATAACCGATGATGAAAAAATAATCGAGTCATCACTTTTGAGCGTAGTTTCACGAGATTCTCCGGTCACGATACGCATAAGAGCTGCATAGCGTTCTCACTGAGCTCCGGTACAACAGATCGTGATTTGATTGTCTGGGAGTTTCGCAGCCTCTTCCATCGTAATGATAGTTCCAGGCTTTGGTCGCACATACCCGAGCTTGATAGCGATATCTATATAGTTATTCATCGATCTCCCGAGAAGAACGACCTTACGACCATACTTTTCACTCGTTGAGATGATGAGCATCACACGATCTATTATCGAAGAGAATGTCGCGGTGATGACACGACCTGGAGCTTTTTCAAATATTTCTTCTATCGAGTGGATAACGGTTGATTCCGATATAGATGATCCGAGAAGATGGGCATTGGTTGAGTCAGAAAAAAGTCCGCGTACTCATCTTTTCCCGAGAGCCTCAATCCATTCATAGTTTGTGGATGGGCGATTTGGAAGTGGTGACTTATCAAATTTCCAATCCCCCGTATGCACGAATCGTCCAACTGGTGTTTCGATGAGAAGTCCCACTGAGTCAGGAATCGAGTGATCCACGACAAAAGGCGTAATCTGAAAATGCTTTCCGAGCTGGATGGGTCGATAGCGGACATATTCTGAGAGCTTGGTGAGCGTTGCTTTCATATCTGCTTGCTTGAGCTTGATGAGTTCATATGCCATAGCAGTTGCGTAGAGCGGAGTATCTCGTCCGAGTTGCTCCATGAGATAATAGATAGCTCAAATATGATCGATATGTCCGTGGGTGATACAGGTACCAACAATTTTCTTTCATCGGCAGTACGTGAGATCTGGAATAGAAGCATTTATACCGTACTGATATTGGTCAGCGAACTGAAGTCACATATCGATGATAATCATCTCGTCTTCATATTCAAATCCCATACAGTTAAGTCCCACCTGTTCTGTTCCACCAAAAGGAATGATTCTGAGTGTTTCTTTTGCGAGTGATCGTACTTTTTCTTCTGGAATATGAAGGAACTTTTTGAGGGCTTGTACGGGAGTCAAAAATGGAAAAGATCGTTTTGGTCGAAAACTATCCTCAAAAAGAAAGGCTTCACCGGGTTTTGGGTTTCCTATCTTTTTAGAAGAGTCGAAAAAATTACGAAAAGTTCATTTTTTTGGTGTATTTTCACCGGAGTGAGTTGGTTTATTGGTAAATCGTGTGTTTTGCATGGAAAATATAGTAACAATATAGAGGGTTTTAGTAGCTGCGATCAGTAATAACTGGCATAACTACTGGGGTACGTCCAGTGAGGAGGAAACAATATTTTGTAATCTCGCGACGAAGTGTTTGTACGAGTTCTGAACGTTCGAGTGTAGGATTGGCAATAATGCATTTTTCATAGGTAGCGCGAATTCCTTTGAGGATTTCTTTATGAACACTCATCATCTCATGAGCATGGACAAAACCACGTGAATCGATAAAAATATGACCTTTTATGCTTCTATTTCGAGGATCTTCTTCGAGTGTGAAAAGAAGAATGCCATTTTCAGACAAGAGTTCTCTGTCTCCGAGCGTGTAAGAAGCAACGACTCAAATAGATTTCTTATCCACATAAAACGTATCAAGTGAGTACTTAAGCGAATGCTTCGTCGAATTTTTACCACGAAAAGTCATGATTTCTCCTGATTGGATAGACGTTTCTTCGAGAAGATATACTCAAACATTTTCAGTAAGGAGTGGGGCTCATGACTCTTTTGAGAGTGGATCGTGATAACTACCCAGGGCCACGAGAACCCCCGAAGATGCTGAACCAATGAGAAGTCCGCTACGCTTATTTTTAGATGCTGGAGAGAGCTCGATATCTCCGATTCTTCGAGACGGTGTCGTGGGTGAAAAGATCTCAAAAAAACGACATTTTTCTAGAAATTCTTGGTTTCTTATACTATTGCGAAATTTTGCTATAACATCTCTTGTTCCATAAATAGGAGGAAAATCGAGACTCGGAAGTATATGTTCAAAATATGAAACATCTATGGTATCATCGAGAAGTACCCATGCATGAATTCTTTCTTTTTCTGAAAATATGAGACGCATATCCGGAAAAGTCATGTAGGAATTCCCTGCTTTTGTAGTAGTTCCAAAACCGGATCAGACGAGTATCGTCGTGGCATCACGCCTCAGTAAGATAAAAGGATCTTTTTCTCATGGTGAAGAGAGTATGACCATGCGCAGAAGTGAGCTATCTTCTTCGTGTGGAAGAAAGGAAGGTTTCATATAGGCAACAAGAGCTTTGAGCGGAAGTTCTTGTTCTTTTGGCGCAAAAACCGTTTCTTCTCGAGAAACAGGAGGCCTCGAAATAACAGGTGCAGGCGTTCTTTGTGGCGGACGTGCCGAATGAGTACGTGACGGTTGGGATCTTGGTTCTCGCGGAGGAAGTGACGATGATCCAAAAGTAATCTCATCGCTATCCAGAAAAATATGGTCCATAAAAAAATGAAAAGAATATACCCAAATAAAAAGGGTGGAGTATAGGAAGGAAGGTATTTGAAAAATATAGCATTTCAATATACTGCCAGCTTTCTGTCGTGGAAGTTCCACAAAAGTGAGCTAAAAATATACAAATCTAGATAGATTATATCTCTTATTTGAGAGAATACAAGTATTTTTGGAGAGAGATAGGAATTTTTGTCGTGTCCCAGAGGTACTTTGGCACGCGTGCAAGGGAAAAATCGGTTCCACTAAATTGTCATGATTTAAAGGCGTATTTACTAAAAAAGAGATATTTTTTACGAAGTGATTCATTTTTCAGTGCTCGTTCAGCGAAGTCTTCATTATGAAAAATATAGAATGTAAAAGACTCAGCGAAGTCTTCATACTGATTTGTGAGCGCGTATCCACTGACAAATGATGAAATTCCTTCTCCACTTTTTTTTACGGTCGAATTTTCCCAACTCACTTCATAAAAATAATGTGATACATCTTCTCCTGCAATATTTACCAGTACATAGATATCGATATAATGACCAAGTTCATGGACAAAGAGCTTTATGAATTCTCCATCTCGAACTACTTTTTCTGAAAGGGTGATATTTGATCCTTTCATCTTCCCCCGAGGTTCTACCATATTTTCATCGATAAAAACGAGAAGTGAGGAAATGGCGAAGATAGGACGATAGTAGATGAGTATGCTTTCAATGAGAGTTTGGCGCTTTATTATCTTCGCATTGGTAGAGGAAACTCATCCGGTAGCTGCCCATGAGGAAAGAGGAGAACAAGAAAGAAACAAAACAAAAAATGTGAGAGCAGTGTAGAGGACTCTCATGTTTTATGATGTAAGACTATAGATAAAATTCACGATAATACTGACAAACGGGAATGCGACAAGCATAAGAATGAGACCCCCGATGGCATATATGATGGTATTTTTTGCGGATTTTATCTTTTCATCATCACCGTAAGCGGTCGTATATTTGATGCCGGCAATAACGATAAAAGCAATAGCAAAAAGGGCACCGTACTGAAGGAGTCTTTCGACGATGGTGATGACCAATTCTCTGACTCATGTGACTCATTCTGAAGTCGGGAGAGGGACTCAGTTTGTTCCGCTCGCACATCACTTGAGAAAATCAAGCGCATTCAATGAAGTATCCGAACATTCCGCAAAAAGAGAATGGCATGAAAACAGAGAAAATGAGATGATAAAGAAGAGAGAAAGTCGTTTCATATTTTAGAGGGAGATGCGAGTAATTATGGAGATAACAGCATAGGAAAGAGCGATGATAATAAGCGCTATGGAACCAAACGTTACACTTTTCCATGTCTGTTTCATGCGAGCTTCGTCTCCATCAGCGGTAAAGAGTTTAAAAGCGGTAAAGAGTCAGACTCAAACGATGACAAATGGAAGGACCACTTTGAGGAGAATAGACTGAATAAGCGTGAGCAAATCAATAATGGTAAAGTTTGGATCGATAATAGAGCCTTTTGGATTAGGAACAGAAACAATGTCTGAAGCATCAATAGCAAAGGTCGATAGTGGGATCAAAAGGAGGGAGATGCAGATGAAAAATATACGTTGTATCATACTATTTTAAAAATTGAAGACTCGTAATAATTTTGACTATTCCATACGCGAGGCCTGCTGCCATCACTCAGACGAGAGAATAGATAACCGTCATTCGTCATTTTTTGACTTTTTCTTCTTCTCAGGCTGCGAGAATCATTTGTATAGCTCACCAGGTAATGGCAATAATAGCCAGAATTGCTGCGATTTTAATACCAAATGAGATAATATTCGCAATAGTATTATCTGGAGAAAGTTTTAAGTTCGGGAGATTTTGTGTAGGTGGATCGAGTTTATACTCAGCAAATGTCTCTCTTATATTCATAACAAAGGGAAAGATGAGCGCGATGAGAAAAGAAAGAAATGGCATATAATATTACGGTATGAAAATGAGAGAGATAAGCTTCACGAGTCCGTAAGAAAGAAATGCCACAAATATTGCGACGATATTCCATTTGATGATGGTCTTCCCTTTATTAGCCTTTTCACTATCTCCTGCCGAGAAAATATAGAAGTATCCAGCAATAACGATCGATACTCAAGCGATAAGTGGCACGATAAACAGGAAAATATCCGAGATATTCTCGAGTATCGTCTTCAGAGCCCCTATTCCTCCTGCAACTGGTCATCCACTATGTGCGAGAGGGTCAATGTCGCCAGGATTAATCATGAATTTATCAGTAGTTATATCCCCTCGAGCAAATATCGAAAGACTCGAAAAAAGGAATAAAGTAAGTGTAAAAAGGATTTTCATGAAACAATACTACCACACTTTATAAAAAAATCCAAAAAAAAGGAGAATTTGCAAAAAAAGTATTTGTCTATATAATGCCGGCACTTTCTCATGAATTTTTCATTTTCATTTCTTTCTATGATTACTTTTATTTCCGTTCTTGCCATCTTCATCATTGTTTCCGTGATGCTTCAGTCAAAATGAACAGGGCTTTCGATTGTGCCAAATTCTAACGACTTTTGAAAATTTGAACGAAGAGGACCGGAGAAAATAATTCACAACATCACTATTTGACTCATTGTTCTCTTTATAGGACTTTCGATTGTCTCCTATCTTCTTGCATAAGCGAGAAAGGGACGACTTTTTTTTATGGATATTTCGCGTTTCTTACATCTGAAAAAATACCTGATTCTTGGTACTTCGCTCATTTCCGTCGTTTTACTGTGACATTTAATATGAGTCTATATTTTTTTAAACGGAAAATATGTCTGACTTCCTGGATGAAGCGTGAGTATCGGACTCATCGGAAAACCAGTAGAAATCATGAATCCTTTCTCATACGGAAAAGAAAAAAGTGGAAATCTCGTATTTCGTTTTCTTTTTCGTAGCCTGCTCTCATACGATCCGAGTACTGGAACTTTTGTTTCTGACCTCGCTGAGTGTGATCTTTCAAATATTCAAAAAATCGAATGTACCCTCAAAAATAATATAGAATGGTCTGACAAATCGAGCATCCAGGATTCTGACGTACTGGCAACGTTTGAGGCATTTTGAAAGAATTCTCCCGAATCAAAGATGTCAACGTTTCTCAAAGGAGTAAATATCGTATCATCGAAGTGAAAAATCATTCTCACCTCGAAATCAAAAAACCCGCTCATGCTCGATCTTCTCACCTACCCAATTATCAGGTCTGATATGATCGAACAAATGCGCACTGACCGATTTTCTTCAGGACTGTATATCACTTCAGGACTTTATAAGTTTTTTGAAGAAGCTCATGATGATGAGTATAATTTTGATAGAATTACCCTGATTCGAAATGATAACTCTGGACTCAAAGGAGCTTGGCTTGATAAAATACATTTTAAATACTTCGAAGATAGTCTCACACTCGACCGATCTCTAGAAACACTCAATATCATCATTCCTCCTGGACGTGATATGAATATTACGCTCACCTGAAGGTTTCGAGAATATGAATACTCAGGATATGAGTTTTTCTGAGTATTTTTTCATACTGACCGACTTGAGAAAACACTACGAAATGGGCTCCATTGGCAGATCGGAACACTCCTTTCTGGTTCTATCGACCCAACTCACAAAAGAATAGAAAGCTTTTTTGAGAACGTAGGAAATACGCTTCCGACAAAACAACTCGGGAATTTTTCTGATATACTCCAAAAAAATGGATACTTACGAAAAGAAGAACTTATGGCAAATATTGATAAAGAAGCGACGACGGTCACATGAGGCATCGTCTATGATGCTCCTCGTTTTTTTGAGAATAAAGAAAAATCAAATGTGCTCTTCTCGAAACTTCCTGACAAAGAAAAAGGTATTATTCTCTATGGAAATGTTCCTCCGGCAACCACTTCAGTAACGATCAATGGCTACGATCTTCAGGAATTTAAGCCATGAAACACTGAATTTGCCTACAAAGTGAGTGAAAATAACGGATTTCTCACTTCCGGAAAAAACGAATACCGTTTGGTGATAAACAGTGGGGCGGTGACGGCAACATGAGAGCTTATTACCCTCTATGTTACAGATAATACTGGAACGCTCGAGTCATTTAGAACCGAGGTTAATAGCTGATATCTCGCAAGGCTCAATACTCCCGCACTCATATCTCTACGAGAACAAAGTAAGGAAGAACGAAAAACAAAGATCGCTCCGCTTGATGGACATTACTATTATAATGCGAAGTGAGAACCTTTTACCTTAAAACTGGCTTTTACTACCTGAGCAGAATGAACGGAGGCCTATGCGGAAGCTATAGCTACTATACTCAAAAACCTAGGTGTCGTCACAGAGCTTGTTGCCTATAAGCCTGAAGATATCGAAAATATTATTAAGTCCGGAAAAAAAGATTATGACATTCTCGTGCTCTGAATAGAAACCCCTGGAAATATCGGACATATTGGTCAGCTTTTCCTCTCAAGCGAAGCATGAGTATGAGTGAACTTTTCGAACATAGAATCCAGTAAGCTCGATGATCTCTTTATCGACCTCAGATGAGCGACGCTCGAAGAGAAAGTACAAAAAATTACCAAAGACATTACCCTTATTATGCGAGAAGAAAGTTTTTTTCTTCCACTATCGAGCCCCATCAAAAAAATATATATCGACCGAAATTTAAAATGAGTCACCAAGCTCGGAACTATTCCTGATATGTCATCTTTTTACTCGCTCTTTAACTATGTATCAATCAAAGATAGCTATGTAATGGATCTCCGCGGCAAATGAATAGGATGATTTATTTCTTGGTTTTTTAATCTCATTTTCTAATTATGAAAGATGAGATTATTCTCCCAGCATGGGAAACCGTCACAAAATATCACTCGCTCAAAAAACTGAACTTTATTCCATCATTTATTTGAATACTCTGGCTTTTTTGTATCCTCATTTACCAAATTACATTTAGCTACGTCTACATTTTTAATAAAAAAGATGCCCTTCTCGAATGATTTGCAAAATTTGCACATACTGACTACTTTTGAGAAACACTTTTTGCTCTCGGAAGCATCCTCCTTTTATATATATTTCTCGAGCCTATCGCGAGTGGGGCAATCATCGAAATGATCGATACCTATAAAAGAACTCATGGTAAAAATCCGCACAGAACCCTTCAGTGAATATTTGATGGCATGCGGCACTTTCTTCCGATCTTTGAGGTTCAGAATCTTACGTCTGTTTTTCGTCCACTCTCTATAGTCACATTTTATATTCTCCTATTACGTATTTTTGGAAAAGACTATTTTTCCATGGTTTCCATTACTATGGGGATATACCTCGTATTTTCATTCTTTTTGAATATGTGTTTTGCCTATTCAAAATTTTTCATCATTTTTGAGGGAAAAAAGGCGCTTGAATCACTCGGAGCATCGACGGCTCTGGCTATCAGGCATATACAAATAAGTGGAAAACTCTATTTCACCATGATTTTTCTCTACCTGAGAACTATCGTGGTAGCCGCGCTTTTTCTCGTTTTCCCTTTTATAATATCGAGCATTATCACTTCTTTTGCCATAGTGAGTGTACAAGTAATATTTTTATCTCTTTTCGGGATTGTCAGTCTCGTATTTTTTATAATTATCGTTCATTTGAATTCGACACTCGAAATTTTTGTGGAAGCCACTTGGTACGAAGCATACAGACTTTGTAAAAAAGAGGATGCTGAATACGATATCCATCATGGATGAGGTCATGCGGATCATTCCAAACATGATGAAACTGTATCACATGGGTATGAAACTCATAACGATGTTCATCATGGACACAAATAATCTCATTATCGAGTACTCTCAAAACCCTCCAAACAAGTGAATTATCAAAAATGCAAATATTCGCTATAGAGAGTCAAATCGTGTTTGTGCTGATGTTGTCGAGGTAGGACTTTTTATAGAAGATGATGCTATGAAGGGATTTTCCTTCGATGGATACATGTCGATCATCGCAACTGCTTGTGTTTCGATCACGGGGGAACTTCTCGAGTGACAGAAGCTCTCTGAAATTCTCAAACTCGATGAATCCTTTGTTCATGAAAATATAGGTAACAATATTTCTCCGCGCAGACGGAATGCTTCACTCATAGGACTTCTTGCTATAAAAAATGCCATCCATGAATACCTAAAAGATGCGAAGAAAGAGGATTTTAGTGATGTGATGGCATAGAAAGTAAATGAACTTGACAATAATATTAATTTTAATATTATATATTTTTATTCAGTTTACTAACGCATGCACCGATTACATGAACCTCCATCACGAATAACCCATACTCTATTTCGTGCATATATTTATCTATCCGATAAAGCTCTCTGGGATAAGCTTCAAAAAAGGGAAAATCGGTCCAAAGTGCTGGCTAGTATAGGAAAAAACCGAAAAAATATTTGTAAAACGGTCCAGAGAATTATGATAAATAGCGGGTTCATATGAGATTTATGAGGAGATATTACCGACATAATTGCTACAGACAGGGTAAGAATAGTGCTCGAAGACACTTTTTGAATCGAAATTTCTGATGAAGTGCTCGAAAATCTTACGACTGTTTGATCTTTAATATCTACCATCACCCAGCAGGTCCAAGAACATTTTAGTCAAGGCCAGATAGCCATATCAGATCCTCTGACTCCCCCAATAAGTCCTCGTATCGATCATGCACCGGATTTACTATCCAAATGAAGAGAGTGAAAGTGTAACCCTAGCATTGACGACTACTCTCCATGTAACCCCGTCAGTGAGATACTCCTTGACGATACTATCACTAACCCTCGTATCAAAACACTATTACGCTCAGTGGTAATAATGGGTTGGGAAGAAGGAAATAAAAAAAGGTCCTTATTTGAAGCAGAAGTACGACTCGGTCGTGCTCATGAGTACTATACTTCTGTCATATCTAATCCAGAAAAACCTAGTGGTCCACTAAAAAGATCGGCTCAAATGCATCTAAAAACTGCCGCTGAATGGTTCCGTTATGACGTAGCACGGGCTCTTGAGCAAACAAAATAATAATGCAAAATGGAATCTCTCAGCTGACTACCCCATCCATATTCACTCATAGACCAGGCATCAAATGCTATTATTTCAGGCCTTTCCCAGGTAGCAAAAAATCCAAATTCTCCGATAGCATCTCTCAAATCCCATGTGACCGGCATGCTCAATGAAGTCCTTCATTCTGATGCCCAAAGCGTGATTACTATACTTGAGCGATACTATGAGTGAGTGGAGACTTTTCGTAGATCATACCAATGAAAAACAAATGAACGAAAAGTCGCAAGACTCTTAGGTGAAAATTGTAATTATAAAGACAATGATTTATTGCTTGATGGGACGGTAAAAGTAGATGATACTTCTGGTCCTATTATTTTCATAGAATTCTCCCATCTGAGCGATCTTCGAAGAACGTATCCTCACCCTTGAACTAATACTTCAGCAATATGATGATATTTTACATTCTGATCTATTCATAATCTACCACTTCCTATCTTTACAAGTGTTCCCCCTCTCCCCTGAGAAGAAGATAAAGTAATGATCCATGAACTTACACATTTTCGTAATTCTCTCTTTCTGCAGTATTGGCATACTACACATTTTTCTAACTATCAAAAATCGGTACACCCGCTTCTACAAAACGAAATTTTAGCGTTTTTATCTACCGACAGTAACAAAATAGAATCTATCATATCTACATTGCAACATAGCAAATGTTACCAATTTTATAGACAAATTCCCAATTGGAGTAGCGAGCATACACAATTATTTGTTAATGAAGTTATCTTGTATGTAACTCTTGCAAAGGAAATAGGAATGATGCGTCCCGAAACATACCTTATCGATCTCGCGCTTATGCCAATGAGAGAGTGGAAACTATATAAAAGATACCTAAAACATCAAAAAGTGTAAATCTTATAGAGTTTTAAGTACTTCCACGAATATATCTATATCCTCCCTCGTATTGTAGAGATAGAGGCTCATACGTAGAGATCCTCCAATTCCTAGTGCATGATGAAGTGGTTCGGTACAGTGATGACCAGCACGAACACAGATATTTTTATCAGCTAGCATTTCTGCCACATCATTTGGGTGATGATTTTCAAATACGAATGAAAAGACACCAAGACGATTCTCTGCTGTTTTAGAACCAAGAAATCGAATTCACGGTGGTAAATTCATAAATTTTTCGAGTGCATACTCCGTGAGTTCTTTTTCATATTTTTCTATTATTTCAAATCCTCAAAGAGAATCGATAAAGCGAAGTGCCGAGAGAAGTGACACGGCTCCAGCAATATGAGGAGTTCCGGGTTCATGACGAAATGGAAGTCCTGCTCCTTCATATCCATCCGTAGTCACAGAATTGATAGCACCACCTCAAGAAAAAGCAGGAATCATCTCTCGGAGGAGATCTTTTCGTGCATAGAAAAACCCAATTCCCGTAT
>JANOWM010000026.1:0-5754 GCA_031417875.1 Candidatus Altimarinota bacterium | reverse complement strand
GGACTCGAGGCTATCGGCTATACCTACGAGTGAGATGATGAGGAAATGCGATTTTCTGGAACGCTCAAAAAAGGAAATGTGAGTTTTTCCGCAGGATTTGCTGTCACAGCAACTGAGTCTCTCCTCATCGCGAATGCCTGGCGAGAATGAATCACCACGATTCATATGGCGGCGATCGAACCTCATGTCATGAATCTTATAGAGTTTCTACGTGAAGCAGGTACCGAGATCGAAATCTCATATGATCACACTATCACGATCATCGGAACAAAAAATATACCAAAGCACGTACATGGAATAGTTATTGCTGACTATATCGAAAGTGGGACATTTATCATCCTTGGTGCACTCACAGCTGAGCCATCAATCACCATAGAACATGCTCGTATATCTGATCTCGGTGCATTTCTCGAGAAGTGTCATGAAGCAGGAGTAAGATTTGACTTGAGACGAGAAAAAGATGAATTAGTCGTCTATAATTCTCGATCGAGTCTCAAATCTGTCACTATCCAAACCAATATCTTTCCTGGCTTTCCTACCGATCTCCAGTCCCCATTTGCCCTTCTTCTTTCACAGGCGGAAGGTATTTCTCGTATTCATGAAACAATGTTTGAAGGGAGGCTCAATTGGCTCGTCGAAATCGAAAAAATGAAGGGTCATATAGCGATCCTCAATCCTCACGAGGCCCTCATATTCGGTCGGACGCATCTCAAGTGAACGATGGTCTCATCATGGGATCTACGTGCCTGAGTGACGATGATCATCGCAGGTATGATCGCTCGAGGTGAAACACACATCACGAATGTCGAGTATATCGAGCGTGGATACGAAGATATCGTCGGGAAAATAGCGAAACTTGGGTGAGTCATACAAAAAACTGTTTAAATTAGTACCTGAAAACTCTTTCTTTTACCCTTTGCTTCTTTATATATTCCCTTTTCTTCCTTATGCGAGTTTTCCATATATGTCCATGCAGATTTTCGTAAAAAAATTGCAAAGTTCCGTAGTCTTGCAATTTTAGGAAATCAAATGGATACAGATATGAGAAAATGAAGCATGGAAGACTCTGAAAGCTTTTGGTACTTTTGGCTTTGCAAAAGTACATACTCTTCCACTTATGTGATACTGAGACTTTGCTCCTCCGAGCGGACATCATGCGAAAAAACCTCTCTCAAAAAAAGAGATAAAAAAACTCCAGGAAGCCTATAGCCGCGCTGGAGAGATTTCTGAAACGGTCAAGGAACTGGAAGAAAAGGAAAATGAGAAAACAGAGAAAGAGCTGGAGGAAATGATGAGGGGGTTGGTCTAAGTCTTACTCTAAGATAAGGGTAAATGCTTCGGGTCATCACTTTTCTAAAATCACTTGCCTCACTTCAGGAACCGCTTCATAAGGAATAAGTACTTGTGGAAACCCCACACTTTGCAGCTTTTTTGTTACATGACTTTGATTTGCATCTACTAAGCTTCTTATTCTGATTTTTACATATTCACTTAAGCTCTTTATAATCGCCTCAATCTTTTGGTAAGTGAGGTGAGTAAATGCTACACTTAATGCTCATGCCACAATAGGATCTGATGAAATTTGCAAAGAATCCATGAACTCAATATGAGAAAATATATGAACATAATGACGATTTTATATATATTGTCAACTACATTTTTTATTTTCTGCTATTTCCTCGACTTCTTTCATTTTTTTTATAGAATACAGTCATGTTTGAAAGATTTGCATACTGGATAGAAAAAAAGGTTTGACTGCAAAAAAGAATTCACAGACCTTCTTATCGAGAAAGAGACATTTTTTGGTGCTCATTTTGAGAAAATATTTGAGACGAAGAAAATGGCATTCAAAATAATCTCCAGGCTATTGTATTCAAAAATTTTACCCCCTCCATTGCTGAAGGGGGCGTTGCGACAAATGTCGATTTGTAAGAACATTGTATCACTTTTTTTTTCTAAGTAAAGTTTTTATGCAAAAATCTTTTTCTGATATCCTAGCCTCATTAAACCCTCGTCAGCGTGAAGCCGTCGAGACTATCTATGGTCCTGTTCTCGTCCTCGCTGGGCCTGGGAGCGGGAAAACACAGATTCTCGGGGCTCGTATCGCAAATATTTTAGCGGTTACTGACTATCTTCCGTCAAATATTCTCTGTCTCACTTTTACGGATAATGCCGCTAAAAATATGAGAACACGCCTCGCGACGATGATATGACCAGATGCGTACCGCGTCGCTATCCATACGTTTCATAGTTTTGGGAACGAGATTCTTTCGAGATATAAATACCATTTTCGAGAATATCAAGACTCAAATACTATCGATGATATTCGTGCACGTCAGCTTCTCGATGATATCCTCAAAAATCTTGCCTGGAACGATCCGTATAAGCCAGGCATGCGTGCGAGTGATACTATATCAGAGATTCTCGGGCGTATCAGCGACCTCAAGAAGTGAGGCGTGACCCCGAAAATGTACCATGATATCCTCAGTGCGAATAAGATGACTATCGATATCGTCAATCCGATTATTAGTGCACACTTCCAGTCTATAGAATCTCTCGGAAGAAAGAAAGAAGATCTCATAAAAAAATGAGAAATATTTCAAAAATGTACAGATATGGTTCAATTATTGTCCGAAAAATCAAATACTTCTGGATATGAATCATTCCTCTCTGTCATCAAAAGATCACTCTCGGACGCCTGGGACAATGACGAATGAGATGGAGGAACAAAGTTTCTCACCGCCTGGAAAAATACCTGGACAGAGAAGCAACATGACGGAACTACGATACTAAAAGAAACCGAAAAACTCGAAAAACAATTATCACTCGGACATATCTATGAAACATATCAAACAACTCTCGAAAATGAGGGGTATATCGACTTTTCAGATATGATATTACGTGCTGTCGAGATCGTAGAACGTGATGAAAACATCCGAGCACACCTCGCAGAGCAATACCAATTTATCCTGATTGATGAATTCCAGGATACAAATGAGGCCCAAATGCGACTCGTAAATGCCATTCTCCATGTGAGTGATGAGAGTCCAAACATCTTTGCTGTGGGAGATGATGACCAATCGATCTACAAGTTCCAGTGAGCAAATACCAAGAATATACGAGATTTTTATGAACATTGGTGAGATACCAAGCTCATTGTCTTGGATACGAATTATCGTTCATATGAGTCCATAATTACTGAAAGTCGTACAGTTATTAAACCCAAACTGTCCGAAATAGAGAAAATATTCCCATGAGGTACTAAAAAATTCATCGCAGCACGAAGTGGAGATGGAGAAGTATATCGAAAGAGATATTCAAACGAACTTTTCGAAGTATCGGCTATTGTCTCGGATATCGAAAGAAAACTCGCCTCATGAGTCCCGCCTGAAGATATAGCCATCATTACCAAGAAAAACAAATCTCTTGATCTCATCGCTCGAGCACTTCTCGAAAAAAAAATTCCTGTAAACGTCTCAAAAACAGAGTCCATTTTTGATGATGAATTTATTCGACTTCTTATCAATATACTCAGATATCTGGAAAGCCTTCTCTCAAAAAAGGAAAAGCCTGAGATCCTAATGGAAATCCTTTCTCATGAAGCATGGAAGGTTCCCCGCATTCATCTGTGGGAAATTTCCCGAGAGATATATCATGCGAGAAAAGAAGAAAATAAATCATGGATTGAACGACTCAGAACATCAGAAGTTCCTGAATTACGTGACATTGGTGCTTTCTTCTCTGAACTGTCTCTACGAAGTCTCACGGAAAGGCTCGAAGATATCATCGATGGTATCAGTGGAGCAAACAACCTCTCCCTTCCTGATGAATACGATGAAGATGGATGAGCCTCTCCTCTTAAGATCGATATGTTTTGATGATGAAAAAAATTATACCAATCCCCCCTCTTTTCCTACTTTTTCGAGCAATTAGTAAACCATAATTGTACAAAAAATGACATAACCCCCCTCGCTCGTCATCTCACAAATATCAAAAAATTCATAGATACGATCAGATCTTACAAGCTCAGAAAGGAATTCCTGACCCTGACAGATGCGATAGATCTGCTCTCACTCATCGAAGCCTACGATATACGTCTCGAAGCCTCTCATATGATCGGGCATGAGAAACACTCGATAAATCTTATAACCGTGCACAAGGCAAAGTGACTCGAGTGGGATCATGTCTATGTGCCATTTCTTCATACTCGGGAATATAAGCTCGGTCGCATATCTGGTGCAACCCTCCCAAAAAATCTCCCATTTGAAGCAGATCGAGATGATGACGAAGATATCGAGCGTCTCGTCTACACGGCCTATACTCGTGCCCGTGAGTCACTCACGTTGAGCTATAGCCATATGGATACGAGCGAACGTTCAAATGAACCACTACACTGTATTTCTGTCGAAAATAGTGAATGGGATGAAGGAGTAGATATCGAAGTTTCCTCACTTTCAGACACACTCGATGCTGACCGTCATCATCTCTTCGCCATTCCCTATAGCGATGAAGAGTCTCATTTTCTCTGAGATCGTATCGATAAACAATTTGTACTCTCAGCAACAGCACTTCAGAACTTTCTCGATATTTCCGGTGGTGGGCCGACATATTTCGTCTCCAACAATATCCTCAGATTCCCTCAGGCAAAAAATATTGCCGCATCCTATGGATCTGCGATACATAAAGCCCTCGAAGATTTTTTCAATGATTTTATATCAAAAAATACCTATAAAAAAGAGATCCTTCATGACTCTTTTGAAACCGCTCTCAAAAAAGAATGATTCCCAAAGGAGGTCGAGACCACTTGGCTCCAGCGTGGACATGAAAATATCGAATGAATCTACACTGAGATGACAGGAAAAAGCTATGGAGAACTCTCGCTCGAACAGGACTTTCGGACACTTGGTGGTGGAACATTTCTCTGAGATATCCAGCTCACTGGTAAAATCGACCGTATCGAACGCCTTCCGGATGACACGCTCATTATCACTGACTACAAGACTGGAAGTGGATTTTCGAGTTTTGATGGCAAATGAACAGACTACATGAAAATCAAACAGTGGAAATATCGACTCCAACTCGCCTTTTATGCGATCCTTTTTGAGCTCTCACCTCGCTATCGAATGTTTACGAAAAAACAATACGAGCTCTTTTTTGTCGAAAAAGATCAGAAGGAGAAAAGATATCATCGTATCCTCGATGTCGTCCATGATGGTGAGATTGAGCGAACCAAGCGCCTCATTATCGCGGTCATGTCCCACATTCGTACTCTGGACTTTCCTGATACTTCGAAGTATGAAAAAGGTATCGAAGGGATTAGACAATTTGAGGAGGATCTTTTGAATGGAGTCATATAGACATCAAACCATACCTTCTCTTCGTTTTTTTCATTGTGCGAATTTTCGTGGAGAGTTTCCTGTTGAGCCGGAAAGTTGTTTGCTTCTTTTATCTCCTATACATCCACCACACCACTCCAAACACCGCACCCGCAGCATGTCCGACAAAACTAATATCCGATGAAAGTCCGAGTGCTACATTTATCACGAGCATGATGAGAACTTGGTTGGCAGAAGGATTTCATCTTTTTTGAAGATCCATGTAGAGATATGAGAGGAGCGCCATACAAAATCCTGATATACCGATAGTCACTCATGAAGAAAATATCCAGAGACAGACAGCAACAAAGAGGCTATTTGCGAGAAAAAATGTGATGAACTTCTTTCTCGTCATCCCTGCTTCTACCTCAGGTCCTGC
>JANOWM010000025.1:0-4945 GCA_031417875.1 Candidatus Altimarinota bacterium | reverse complement strand
GTCTTGCCTGAAGTGCTGTTTTCATGAAAAAAGAATAATAAAAATGTGGTCTTACTATAGCCACATTGGTGAGAAAAGCAAATAGAAGTCACCTGATTTTACCCCTGAAATGTTGCTTTCAGAGTTGCCTGTTCGATTTCTTTTTCCATTTCTGACTGGATGTCTTTCATCAAAATAAGATCCCCGAGAACATTTTTCTTGTTTGCGAGGGCCCTTTGTTCTTTCCAAATCAAAACGTATCACACTGAGTAGGTATAGAGCGCCCAGAGGCTTGCGAGAAAAATAAAACCAAAGATGAGTGCAACGATAGATTCGATAATATCTGGACTATAGAGTGATAAGTTTTCGATGATGTAGAGAAACTGGATATTCATAGGTGTATTTTAAGAGTTTTTATCGGTTTTACAATGTTTTTGACTCTTCTATGAGTTCTCAGAAGAGGATAATACGCTCGAGAGTGGTTCCCACTGGCCAACATGTCATCAGAGCCAGTTCTTTTTTATTTGGGTCTCGAGATTCGAGTGCTTTCATATCACCTGGCTTCACAACGGCTCTATCTGTAATTCTATAGGTGAATTTTTTTTCTTTATAAAAGATAACCACTTCGTCTCCATTTTGGAGAGTATCGAGTAGAGCAAACACATCATTGTATTCACTCTTTACCCATGGGTAATTTGATGAGTGTCCAAAGATAAAAGTATTTCACTTTTCTCATGGATATGCCGTTCCGGGATATCTCACTACTCATTTCCTGAGTTCCTCCATAAAAATTTCATGCATTTTTACGTAGTCAGCATCTCTATCGTGAAATACATCGATGAGTGGGATATTCTTCCCAAGACGTGGGATAATGATACGATCTTCATAAGGACTGACTTCAAAAGTAGGATTCACTATTCCTTCTTCTGGGATATTATCGAGAAGCCTCTCGCTCTCATATGTCCGACTATAAAGGATACCAGGATCAGTGGCTTTGATCTTTGCTTCGATGATATCTCGAGATTGGATATGAGCATCTTGCTCTTCCTCCGAAGCATGGACTTCGATACTAGAAGCAGAGATGAGTCACTGCATTTCGTTCGTCACCCGAAGGAGTCATTCTGGATTTACCCAGTGAGCGACTCGAGCGCTGTAGGCACTGAAGTTCAAGATTCCAATAAGCACCGAAAAAATAGAACCTGAAAGGATAATATAAACGGCAAAAAACTTGAACAATCTAGCGATTCCATGACCAGTTCATGATTTTTTATCTTTTTTTTGTATATATGTTTGATACTCTTGGTAGAGCTGACGTTCATAGTCAGAAAGTGGATCAGTATGCATAAAAATGTGTTTTTGTATGAGGTACTCGTGTGTATTTTTACACGTGACCTTCATATCCTAGCATATATTTTTCTCGACTGCAAGGATTTGTATGCTTTTTCTCATAAAAAAAGTTTGACAATTCACACGAATTCGATAACATCCCACAAAAGTTTATTTATTCACGAAACTCTCATGATCTGCTACTCTGTCAAAAAAGAAGGCGAAACCAATGAAAAACTCCTCCTTCGTTACAAGAAGTGTTTTTTCCAAACTCGTACTGCTAATAAGCTCAAGTGAATGCAGACTCACTCTCGTGACCTTTCAAAGAGAAAAGTTCGTGAAAAAGCTATTATCCGCGAATACTACCGAGCGCTCGCAAAATAATCAAAATCCTCTTCCGAGTACTCGGAAGAGGATTTTTTAGAGACGAATAATGGCAAACCTCTCGATTCCAGCATGATCTGGGAAAAATTCATACTTCCAGCCATAGAGAGAAAAAATATAGGCCGCAATATCTCTTTGATCAAAACCAAATTCTATCATAGAGATTATTTGACCTGATGCCCCTTTTTGAAGTATGGAAAGTTCTCGAAAAAAACGAATATAGAGCTCAAACCCTGTTTTTTCTCATCCAAAAAGTGCGATAGAAGGCTCAAACCGAGTATCTACACTCATATTTTCCCGGTCTCCATCACGGACATACGGAAGATTTGTAACAATCAACGTGGTTTCATCTTCGATTTTTACAGCCTCGAGAAGATCTGAAACGATAAACTCTGCTTTTTTCTCTGGAAAATGAGTTTCAAAATTTTTCTTCGCGATAATGAGCGCTTCCTCTGAAATATCCACAAACGTGAGAGAGTGGGAAGTATCAGCAAGTGATACTCAGATAATTCCTGATCAGGTCCCAAGATCGATCACATGATCTATCTTTTCGTTTTGGATGAGCATTCTCGCTCGCCTGACAAGCATCTCGGTCTCCAGTCGTGGGATAAGGACCGCAGGAGAAACCTCAAATTTCCTCGAAAAAAAAGTTACTTCCCCTTTTCTGTATTCTTCTGGAAAGTCTTTTTCATTCATATTATACAGCATCAAATGATTTTTTTTCAAATACTTTCGCTGAAAGAAATAAAACAATAAGAATATAGGGAATTCCTATGAGAAACCCTAGTAGGTACATATTTTCAGGAATTATAGCATCTGTGGCCACATAGTTTTTAAAGTTTAGGGCTTCGAGGTTCGGAAAGATTGCCAAGATCGATCGTGCGAGAAAAAGAAACATGGGATTTGTTGTGTCTGAAATCGCATAGGAAAGCATCACATAACCACTATGACCGATAATATAGCTAGCAACTGCCATAAAAAGTGCTACTGCCGATGATACAAATGTCGAGAAAAAAAGAAGGAGCGCGAGAATCGAAAGGAGTTTGAGGTATATTCAAATAACCGCTATAAAAAAGAGTGCTGAAATCGTGAATCCATGAAACGAGATGAGTCCGAAGACAAGAAAGGTTTCGAGAAGGACGAGAAGAAGGAGTACGAGTGAAAATCAAACAAACTTCCCATAAATAATAGCGCCTCGACGTATAGGCTTTGAAAGAAGTAGGTAGATAGTACGCCCTTCGATCTCTCGAGTCATCATCCCTCCACCGAGAAGGAGAATGATAAAAAGTCCGGTAATTTCTATAAATGATAGTCAAAAATCGGTAAGTACTCGTTCTGTCTGACCCATGGAAAGAGTATCAAGGACGGTCGAAGCGAGGATAAGAACAATAGAGAGAAAAAGGAGAAGTGAGAGAAATTTGTTCCTCATGATCTCACGAAATGTATTGAAGGCGATATTAAACATACTTTCATCATAGTGAAAAAATAAATTTTTCAAGTCTCCAATCTCTTTCTCTGTATTCCTTTTTCTTCCTTATGCGATTTTTCCGTATCTGTCAGTGAATGGGAAGTTCTGGTTGTTTGCTTCTTTTTTTGGTGAACTTTATGCATTCTGTCGTCGAAGTTTTCGCAAAAATTTCAAACGTTTCGTAGTCTTTGAAATTTTAGAAAACAAGACGGAAACAGAATCTAAAGTGAACCAATGGAAAGAAGGGGTTTTTGAATACTTTTTGGCCTCAAAAAGTATGGGAGAAGGTAACTAAGATTCCTGCAGGAGTATTATCCCGCCAAGCGGGACAGGAATGACAGGAAAGAAACAGATCCTCGCTACACGGGGGATGACAAAAGACTCATTTGTAAACAGTATCTGGATTCCCATCTACGCGAGAATGACAGATACTATTCTCTCTTGTATCATCTTCAATTCTCAAGAGTCTCCTTGTGGCACTTTTTTAAACGTAATATCTTCCATGGTATTTGTAGGGATAAGTTGATAGTGAACATGTGGGACTTCATATCCGACACACATCGCACATACTCGTTTGCATCCCGTCACCGCACTGAGAGCTTTCGAAAGTTTTTTCGCCGTTTGAAATATCGCAGAGTAGTATGGCTCAGGTACATCACTAAAGTGATCTACTTCACACTTTGGCACAATGAGCGTGTGCCCAGGATGCTGTGGAAATATATCGAGAAATGCATACGTATACTCATCTTCATAGACTTTAAAAGATGGAATTTCTCATGCGATGATGCGGGAAAAGAGAGTTGGCATACAGTAAAATATAGAAAAAATAATGAAGACTGGGTGTTACTTCCTAAATGTTTCATTTACCTCTCATCTAAATAAGGAAGATGCTCATAGGCCAAGCCCCATAACAGCTCCTAGAAAACCATTTCTTACAGGATCAGTCGATCCTGTAATGATGAGTTCAACTCCATCTGCTACCAAGCTTACCATTCATCCTGCGATGGTACAGACAATAAGAGGAGGCTCTGTAAGTGCATCTCATATTTCTAGTGGGGATGGGATAAAGTCTTGTTTCATAATAAAGATACGGTCTTTATGAGATTACTGGCGCATCAGTTTTGCAAGCTTCCATTGGAGTTCATGTACTTTTTCCTCTACTTCTCACGATATTTCTAAAATCTTTAGGATACCTATTCAGATCCCTGCAACGAGACACATCACGAGGATCTTTCCAGTTGATAGATCACCCTCGCGAAATTCTACATCATCTTCCATTGATTATCATGAATCACTCATATATAATACAACTTATAAAATTAATGATTTTCGTATTGACGTGCAAGACCTTTTCGTTCTGTCTTTACTGCGGGTATACTTATACCATATCATAAGCATCAATTAACAGCATTGGCAATTCCCACGGGAAGAGGATGAGTTTGGAGAAATATCAGCACATCCACATAAAAATCTCTGATATTCCTATTCGGTATTTCTGCTACTAGGTCACCCCACATGTCTACCTTCTGCATATCTTATAACGTTGAGGAGATAAACCCTTGATTTCCATTCACAAAATCCTTTATAGATTGTGATTTTTTTCATTCTAACTTTAATTGTTCAAGTGTCAATATTCATTGTCCGCAATTCACTCCTATTCAACCCTCATTGAGTTCTACGATTTGTCATACGGTCGCGTCATTGCGAGCTTGCGAAGCAATCCGGTTCTGATTTGAAAATCCTATTTGTATTCCAGGATCGCTTCGGTCCTCGCGATGACAAGAAACA
>JANOWM010000024.1:0-3386 GCA_031417875.1 Candidatus Altimarinota bacterium | reverse complement strand
ATAGGCATATCATCATTGATTCGTCTCCCTGCGAGGATAACTTCCGGTGATATTCCGAGTTTTTGTGCGCGCTTCGCGAGATAATATGGATCCACTCAGATGCAATGTCCTCATACGAGTCCAGGAGTAAACTTGAGAAAGTTCCACTTGGTTCCAGCAGCTGCGAGAACATCATACGTATTGATCCCGAGCTTATCACAGATTTTTGCAAGCTCATTCATAAAAGCGATATTGATATCACGCTGAGTATTTTCGATGATTTTTGCGGTTTCAGCCACTTTGATGGATGGGGCTTTATGAACGCCGGCTGTCACGATCGATGAGTAGATTCCTGCAATTATTTCGAGAGACTCTACATCACACCCGGCGACGACTTTGACGATTTTATCGACAGTATGTTCCTTGTCTCCTGGGTTTATACGCTCTGGGGAATATCCGATTTTGAAGTCAGTTGGACACTTCATTCCGCTCTTCTTTTCGAGAATTGGAAGACATACTTCTTCTGTCGCACATGGATCCACCGTTGATTCGTAAACTACGATCTGTCATTTTTGGAGGATTGATCCGATGGTTTCAGAGGATTTGATAAGCGGTGTATAATCAGGATCTCGATTTTCATTCACGGGTGTTGGTACTGCGACGATGATAATCTCTGCACGTTTCATATCCTCTGGATTATTCGTATAGTCTATATGCACATCTTTGATCTTCTCACCGATTTCATGGGTGACATCGATTCCAGCACGAAGCTCTGTGAGCTTTTTTTCAGAAATTTCAAATCCGATCACATCATATCCAGCTTTTGCAAAGTGGTATGCGAGAGGAAGTCACACATATCCGAGTCCGACGATAGCGATAGTTTTCATGTTTTATGAAGTTATTTATAGTATTCTTTGAACCAATTCATAGTATTTTTTACTCATACTTCGATGGAAGTTTTTGGCTCCCAATGAAGTTTTTCTTTTGTATGTTCGATGTCTGCCCACGAGGCTGGAACATCTCCTATTTGGATAGGAAGATAGTTTTTGATTGCTTTTTTTCAAATATGTTCTTCGATGAGTCCTATGACGTACTCGAGTTCTACTGGTCTATCTGATCCGAGATTAAATATTCCATACGGAGAGATCGTATCAAGTGATGCTATCACCCCTGAGACAATATCATCGATATAGGTAAAGTCGCGCTGCATTTTTCCATGATTGAAGACATCGATGGGCTCTCATTTTCGGATTTTATCGGCAAATATCATCATCATCATATCAGGTCGTCCGTATGGACCATAGGCAGTAAAGAATCGAAGTCATGTCGTCGGAAGCCCAAACGGATGAGAATAGGCGTGAGCAATGAGCTCATTTGCGCGCTTGGATGCGGCATAAATTGCCATCGGATGATCCACTTTATCATCGACAGAAAATGGCTGTTTTGTATTCGTTCCATAGACACTCGAGCTGGAAGCATAGACAAAATTAGCTACCTTCCCTTCTTTCGCGAGTTCGATAATATTACAAAATCCTACGAGATTTGAGTTCACATAAGCTTTTGGATTTTTCAGGGAATATCTCACTCCTGCCTGAGCTGCGAGGTGACAGACTTTTTCTGGTTTTTCTTTTTCAAAAATAGAGGTAAGAAAGTTATTGTCTTCGAGAAGTCACTTATAAAAAGTGAACCCAGGATTTTTTTCGAGTATCGCACGGCGTGCGAGTTTGATAGAGACGTCATAGTAATCATTTTCACTATCGATTCAAACGACACTATCCCCGCGAGCAAGAAGCGCACGAGCAAGATGAAATCAGATAAATCCACTCGTTCCAGTGACGAGAATATGAGCCATAAATCGAGTTTTTAATACGCGACAATTGTAGAGAAAACTCGTAAAAAAGCAACTTTGTCGGATGGTTTTTCATGATTATCTTAGGAAATTTAAGAAAATTTTAATGTTGGTTTATATACTACTCATGCTCTCCACTTTCATCGGAGAGTTGAGAGGTTTATTTCTTATCCTATTTTCATATGGGAACCCGGATTACCTTCTCCTTCTGGAGAGTTCGGATTACGATTTACTTTCGCTAATCTGAAAAAAAAGACACCCCTGAGGTGTCTTTTCTTTTATGGAGAGGTTTTATCCTATCGCATATGTGAAGAATACGGATTACTTCACTCGCATTATACTCCATTTTTTCAAAAATCAAACTTTTTTAACCAAGAAAAATCTGTATCACTTTGTTCATTTCATCAAATCCACTCTTCCCTTCCAAAAACGTTTTTATCCCTTTGAGTGTCTCATATCCTTCTGCGTGTTTTTTCTCAGATTTGAGTATTTCGGTGGCTTCATGTGGAGTTTTTCAGGAACCAACGAGTTTTCAGAAATACTTATTTCGTGAATCGCCGAAACAGGTAGCAATCATATCTCATCCGAGGGCAAATGTTCAAAAATTGATATCTGAAGATCCTCAAATAATCGGAAGAAATTTTTTGAGTTCTTCGTAAAGAAGACAAAAGTGATAACCGACAGTAGATGCTCCATATCCGGATCCTTCAAGGTAGCCAACATAGAGAGCGAAAATATTTTTGAGTGCTCAGAAAAGTTCTATATTTTTATACTCTGTCGTGACCCTGATAGTGAGAGATTTCGACGTAAAAAGATTTTGAAGCGGGATTGCTAGGGAAAGATCGGAAACTCATATATCCGCGCCAAGTGGCTTTCATAGAGCGAGTTCACTCGCGATCATCCCACCAGAAAGGCACGCATAATGATATTCAAATCCTCATAAATTCGAGCGCAGCGTGTCGCTCACGGTCTCAAATGTCGTGTTATTGATTCATTTTGAAAGATTTAAAAATGTCACTCATGGCTTCAAAAATTCTTTCATTTCAGTAATAATTCATCCAACAAATTGGTTTGGAATTATAAGGATAATAAGATCAACTGAAGAGATAATATCTTTTGGATCTTCTACAAAAAACACATTCTTTCCGAAAGTAATTTCAGGAAAAAAGTATTTACTTCGCCTTTCTATCATGAGATTTTCTCGAGCATTTGCATCTTTTTCATATGCATAAAATTCAAGATTTTCATGAAGTTTCGATAGATGTGAAAGGATCGGGACTCAAAAAGCTCAAACTCAAAAAATAAGTGTTTTCATGCTAGTTAAAGAATTTTTTATAAAGCATTCGTGTTACGATGCGGAAAACTCATCCAAAACGTTGTCATTTTGGCCAGCACGGCCCCGGATGCCGGGCACGCGGGTGGGGCACTCCTGGTCGCCGCCGACGAGCTGAAGTGGGCCGACGTCGCGGGCTTTCCCGGATTGAAGATGGCGGTGCTGCACGGCACGCCGGACAAGGGTCCAGCCCATTTCTTCATCAAGATGCCGGGCGGGTTCAAG
>JANOWM010000023.1:0-4466 GCA_031417875.1 Candidatus Altimarinota bacterium | reverse complement strand
GAAAGTGCTTTTGCGAGCATCGTTTTTCCTGATCCGGGAGGTCACTGCATCAGAATATTATGTCATCAGGCTGCCGCGATAAGAAGGGCTCGTTTCGCATGTTCTTGCCCATAAATATCTTCAAAATTTTGTCATATTCCTCGCTTTTCGGTACTCATTACTTCCTGAAGGCATGCTCCTTCCGGGAGAATTTTTTGTCCCGAAAGGTAGCTTATTACTTCACTCAGGTTCGAAACCCCGATAACGTCGATTCCAGGAATAATCGCAGATTCCGCAACATTATCCATGGGAAGAAATACTCGTTTCATATGAGCATCTCGTGCGAGTATAGTCGCAGGAAGTCCGCCAGTGATAGATCTAATACTTCCATCGAGTGCAAGTTCGCCCAGAAAAAGAGAAGACTCTATGAGCGAGTTCTCGAAGTCGATTTCTTTTGCGAGAATCCCCATAGCTATAGGAAGATCATAGAGTGGTCACTTTTTCCTTAGATCCGCAGGAGCGAGGTTTACCGTGATTCGTGCTCCTCATGGAAATTTATATCCACTATTTTTGATGGCACTCCGTACGCGCTCACGACTTTCTTGTACCGCCGTGTCTCCGAGCCCGACGATAGTAAACTGTCACATTCCAGTAATAACGTCTACCTCTACCTCGACGAGATATCCACTGACTCCAAAAAGTGTCACCGAAAAAAGTTTTTGCATACAAAAATAAATTATATGTTCGAGTATATAAAACAATCTTAAATATTTCTTAATTTTTTCATTTTTTTTCAAATAACCATTTTTTCTCTGCTTTTCTTCTCTTTGTAAAGGGAAAAGCGTGCTAATATTTTGTGAAACTTCGAGTATTTGGTAATATGAATGTATGAAGTTTCTTCGTATTTTCCTCACATTCTCCCTTCTCCTTCTTTCCGAAATTTCTCACGCAATGACTATCGGGAAACCGCAAATGGCAGATCTTCCGAAAGAATCAACCACGGTATTTTCATCGAGTCTGGATGCGTTTCTTTGGGTGATTCGTAATGCCGTCTCAATTTTTTCATTTATCATCATTGTCTGGATTTTTATTCGGGTTATGCGACTCGTCTATGAAGTACTCATTTCCCAAAGGCTCGTCTACGTGAAAATCACGTTGCCTCGAGCTGATTCTAAGCTGGATAAAGAACAAGAAACGAAAAAAGATTTCAAAGAAAAAATAGGGATCATGGCCCTTTTTTATAAAAGTGTCCACACCATTGGAAGTATTAGCGCGTGGAATACGATCATGAATTATATTTTTAACCATGCGAAGGTTTCACTTGAAATGTTTTTTTCAAATTGACAGGTGCATTTTTATGCTGCAGCCTACAAAGAACATGTCACCCTGGTTATACAACAAATCACATCAAATTATCCTGACGCTGAAGTGAAAATTATTTCAAAAGAAGAACTTCCAGAAATTAAGCCCCTTGGATATGCGCTCGAGGCAGCTTCTGTATGAAAGCTCACAGATGATATCTATCCGATAAAAACCTATAAATATTTCGAAGATGATCCACTTTCGAGCTTTACGAATAACTTCGGGTCACTCAAAAAAACCGACTCAGCGTCCATTCAGATAGTGATAAAACCCCTTGGACACGCATGGAATAAAAAAGCAAAGAAAGCTGCTTCTATGGTGGCAAAAGGGGAGTATCGAAAAGGGTATAAATTTTGAATTCTTGGCTCTTTTTGGAATTTTATAGTAGCTCCTATTTCGTGGTTTTTCTATCGGTTTCTCAAAAATGAAGAATCTTCATCAAATGCTCCATGAGCGACGAGCGGAGACTCGTACAAGATATTTAATCAGGCAGAAACGGAAGCACATAAAATGGTCGGAGAAAGTGCGGGACAACCAGGATTTGATACTTCTATTCGTATCCTCGTCTCTTCTGATACCCGACTTTCAGCGCACAATGGACTCCAAAATCTTATTGCTGCCACGTCGATATTTACAGACGAATACAATAATCAGCTTGATAATCCTCAGATGATCGAGGATATGTTTCGATTTATGTTTACACCGCTTCGTTACTTTGCGTTTAAATATCGTTTACTCGGAATATTTCAAAATATCAGTAAGTTTTCTTGTGATGAACTTTCTACGATATATCACTTCCCAGATATTAAGTACAATAAATCTCCGATTATTTCCTGGCTTGACTATAAAAAACTGACTCCTCCGTCAAATTTGAGGATTCCTACAGAGCCTCTTATTATGAAGGATTACAAGCGAAATAGCGAAGGACAGATATTTACGAGCGACGGAAGCTTACTAAAGGTTGATAAAAATAAAAATCTCTTTCGAGATGAAAACAAAGACTTCGAAACTACCTGATGAGAAAAAGTGATGGTTTATAAAGAGTGAGAAAAAATTGGTCAACCAATCGATGAGACAAAAGCACCGATTCAAATCGATGCTCCACGAATGCTCCAGTGATTTCCACTTTTTAAGGATGGTGTACTCATGTGATGGAATGAATATCGAAACGTCAAAACGCCGGTATACTTTTCAAAAAAAGATCGCGGACGTCATCACTACATCATCGGTAAATCTGGATGAGGAAAGTCAGTATTTATCGGATACTTGGCTCGCCAAGACCTCTGGAATGGTGATGGACTCTGTGTCATCGATCCTCATGGTGATCTCGTAGAAGATATCATCGCATTTACGCCAAAGGAACGCGCAAAAGATATGATTATCTTTGATCCAGCAGATTTTGAACGGCCTATGGGACTCAATATGCTCGATATTATAGCGACCGATCCATCACTTCAGGCGATCGAAAAAGACCGCGCTGCACTTGATGCTACTTCGATTTTTATAAAAATGTATGGAGATGAAATATTTGGTCCACGTATTCAGCACTATTTCCGTAATGGTTGCCTTACTCTCATGGAAGATACGGATGAAGGGTGAACTCTCATCGATGTTCCAAGACTCTTTGTCGATGAAGGATTTATGAAGTATAAAACCTCAAAGATCAAAAATGTTATGGTAAAAGCCTTTTGGGAACATGAATACGCTCAGACAGGAGATCGTGAAAAACAAGAAATGATTCCATTTTTCTCAGCAAAGTTCGGACCATTTATTACGAATACAACGATGAGAAATATAATCGGTCAAACGAAGAGTGCATTTAATCTCCGTCGTGTCATGGATGATCAAAAGGTACTCATGGTCAATCTTTCAAAATGACGAATCGGAGATCTCAATGCTCAACTTCTTGGCCTTATCATGGTTTCGAAAATTAATATGGCGGCTATGAGTCGAGCAGATATGCCAGAAGCTGATCGAAAGGACTTTTACCTCTATGTCGATGAGTTTCAGAATTTTGCGACTGATACTTTCGGTGAAATTCTCTCAGAAGCGAGAAAATATCGACTCGCTCTTATCATGGCACATCAGTTTATTGCCCAAATTGGTGGGAGCGGTGATAAACATGGAAAATGATGAAAACCATCGATTAAAGATGCGGTTTTCGGGAATGTGTGAACGATTATGTCATTTAAAGTGGGAGCCGAAGATGCAGAATATCTCGAAAAGGAGTATGCACCACTTCTCTCACAACAGGATATAATTTGAATTGCAAATTATACAACTTACGCTAAACTCAATATCGATAATGCGACGACACGACCATTTGACCTCAAGACTATTTGGGACAACACTTATCAAAATAGAGAAGTTTCGAAAATTATCAAAGAGTACTCACGAAAAATGTACGGCCGAAAAAAAGAATACGTCGATATGGAAATAGAGGCTCGTATGTGAATCATTCGAGATGAAACTCCACCGACTACCGAGTCCGCTACATAATATCTACAAATCTATGTTCCATAAAATTCTTACACTCCTGGTATTTCTTCTCATGATTTTGGATGCGGTCTTATTTCTTTGACTTGGGGATTATGGACCACTCAAAAATATCGTCGCGACTTATCAGCTCTTGGTTTCAATTTTTCTCTTGGTACAATTGCCGACATTTTATTTTGTCGTTTTTCAGGCATATATTCATCCGATTCATGCGCTCAATAAAGATATCGCTAAGTTTCTCCTCGGGAACACAGAAGATGTAACGGTTCTTCCTCACTCATGGAGCAAAGGAATGAATTACCTCACGAGTTTTTTTATCAAGAGTTTGCAAATATTAAAAGTATTTAAACAGGAACTTCGCGATGGAAGAAAGCTCAAATCGGAAGTCGAAATCGCAAGTGAAATCCAAAAACACACTCTCGAAAAAGAAGAAGTGATCATTCCTTCTCTGGAGATTGCCATGTGAACAGTTCCAGCAACAGAAGTAGGTGGAGACTCACTCGACATCATCACGGGAAAAGATGGGAATTACTATATCTACGTCTGAGATGTCACTGGACACGGAGTTCCAAGTGGGTTTGTCATGATGATGGTAAATGCCCTTATTTCATGATTTGCCCAGTACGAAA
>JANOWM010000022.1:0-8426 GCA_031417875.1 Candidatus Altimarinota bacterium | reverse complement strand
CTTCTCAAACTGACTCATGATGAAATAAAAACTCGAAAAGAATCTGCAATTATTCGACTTTGATGAGTGATAGAATCATGAAATAAAAAAAAGAAAACTCATGGATGAAAACTCTCTACTCATGAAGAAACTTTCGTATTTCTCATAGAAGGGAAGCCCATCGATGATATTGCCAGTATTCGGAATCTAAAATATTCTACCATCATATCTCATATGGAAAAACTTTTGGAAGACTGAAAAATATTTGATCTTGCACCATACAGGTTACTCGATGAAGAGAAAATAAAAAATATAGAATGAGCATTTGTCACACTCTCGACTCTTCATCTTTCACCGGTGCGTTCTTACTTAAAAGATAATTTTCATGAAGAGTACAGTTTTGATGAGATACGATTTGCGAGACTTTTTCTCTCTGAATCGACGAAGAAAAATATAGAGGCTTCCATGCTCTATGAAAATGAAGGAATTTAGAAAATTCTTTACTTCAGGAGAGAGTTATATATAATGTCAGTAGTTTATTTTTTAAATCAATTCTCATGTTTTACCAAGCTGCTATCACTCTCCCTGTTTCGCGTCTCAGAGCGCTTATCTCACTCCTCGATACGATAGGAGCACAAGCAATAGAAAAAGGGATGGCCGATACGGACCTTCTTGCCCTACGACTCTCGCCAGATATGTTTCCACTCGTAAAGCAAATACAGATTACTTCAGACAATGCGAAATGAATGGCATCTCGACTCGCTCGTCGTGAGATCCCAAAGCATGAAGATAATGAAACAACATTGGCAGAATTAATCGCTCGACTCGAAAAGACGATATCATACCTTGAAACTTTTTCACAATGAGATTTTGATAATGCAGCAACTGCGGAAGCTCGATTTTCATATTTTCCTGGTGTGCACCTAGTTGGGGAAGATTATATGTTTGGGTATGCTCTTCCAAATTTCTTTTTTCACTTGGTGACGACCTATGATATTCTTCGTCATCATGGATTTGATATCGGTAAAAAAGACTATATGGGAAATGCCGTACCATTTACTCCAGATGCAGCATAACTTTTTTCTATGTCCAAAAAACAACTAGCACTTTCCCTCGAAAACCTCACAAAAACCTATCCAAATGGAACAGAGGCTCTTAAGTGAATCACCCTAGAAATAGAAAAGTGAGATTTTTTCGCACTTCTCGGTCCCAATGGTGCAGGAAAGTCGACGACTATAGGGGTAATCTCTGGCCTTATCACAAAATCAAGTGGGGAAGTGATCATCGGTGGTCATGATCTCGATCATGCAGGAGCAGAAGCTCGTATGTGAGTCTGAGTGGTCCCACAGGAATTTAACTTCGGAATTTTCGAAAAACCGTACGATATCATCCTTTCGCAGGCTGGATATTATGGTATTCCTCCAAAAAAAGCTGAGAAGAATGTCGAAAAATATTTGAGAGCTCTCTGACTTTGGGAAAAACGAAATGTTCAATCTCGTACGCTTTCCGGTGGTATGAAACGAAGACTTATGATTGCTCGAGCACTTGTGCATGATCCCCATCTTCTCATACTCGATGAGCCGACGGCAGGAGTGGATCTCGAGCTCAGACTCGGGATGTATGATTTTTTAAGAGAACTCAATACTTCATGAGTCACTATTATCCTCACGACACACTACCTCGAAGAAGCAGAATCCCTCTGTCGCAATGTCGCGATCATCGATAAGGGCATCATCGTGAAAAAATGATCTATGAAATCACTCCTCGCATCGATGGAAGATGAAGTGATGAGTCTCGAACTCGATAAAGAATTTAGTTCATCGTCACTCGTTCACTATGCACCAGTCTCCCATGACACTACTATTGACCTCACCGTTTCATCAAAAAATACCCTCGATGACGCAATAAAAATCCTTCAAACTCAGTGATACAAGATCAGAAATCTCAAACCAAAAAGTGGACGACTCGAAGAGTTTTTTCTGAGTAGTACGAAGAAATAGCTATCCCCTAAAGGTACAATTTTTTTCGTGGTCATTTACGATTCCGCTTGCTTGCATAAAAGCATAGCAAATCGTTGGTCAGATAAAAGTAAAACCATATTTCTTGAGTGATTGACTCATGAGAGTTGCGTCCGTAAAGCTCCAAATATATTCGGAAAAACTTCCATATTCGGCTATTATTTTTTTATAGGCGAGTGCATTTTTTCGTACTCATACTATTTTGAGTTTATTCTTGATGACGTTATAATTCATCATTCGCGTCAAGAGTTCCTCATCGGTCGATGCGAGTATTTTTTCGATATCAAAATTCCAAAACATCTCTCGATAGGCTTCGCGACGATTTAAGATAGTTTCCCAAGAGAGTCCTGCCTGTGCTCACTCGAGACAAAGGAGCTCAAAAAGAGCTCTCTCATCATGAAGTGGCTTTCCCCATTCATGATCGTGATAGTCGATATAAAGAGGATTTTTCAGATTTACCCAGCCACAGCGGAGAGTCATAATTCTTACTTATTTCGTGGTTTCGGATACCATTTTTTTGGTTCTCTTTTTTCTCATTTCTCCTCTTTTTTATAGGAGAATTTTGGTTTTTCTCCATCTTTTTTCCATTCCTTCTTCTTTTCATCGCCTTCCTTTTTTCCTCATCATTCCCATGATTTTTTCGGATATTTTTCGTGTGGTTTTGGGAAACGAGGTGTATCTCTTCGATGTCCTGGTCCGAGATTAGCACTATCCGTGCTCCATGATTGTTTTTCTTTGACGATGCGCTCAGTTTTCGGACGTTCTATCTTTGGCGGTTCTTCTCGTTTCTTTCATGCAAATTTTTCTTTTTTCTCTCATGAAAATCCTCGTGGCCGACTACTCAAATGTCTTTGCATTCCAGGCTTTGGTGTCGGTGGAGGATTATGATCCAAAAGTGGAAATCCATGGTTTTCGATTACTGGAATTTTTTTTGCGATGAGCTTCTCTATGTCTGCGAGGTATATTTTTTCTTCCGCATCACAGAGTGATATCGCTGTTCATCTTGCTCATGCTCGCCCAGTTCGTCAGATTCGGTGAACATAGGTTTCAGAAATATTTGGGATTTCATAGTTGATCACGTACTCGAGCTCATCGATATCGATTCCACGAGCGGCAATATCAGTTGCGACGAGAACTCGAGTTGTTTGAGACTTAAAATTCGTGAGCGCTCTTTGGCGAGCTGACTGAGCTTTATTGCCATGGATGGCTTCGGCGGTGATATTATTTTCTAGAAGTATTTTTACGACTTTATTGGCTCCACTTTTTGTCCGAGTAAAAACGAGAGCCGTTTTTATAGATTTTTCTTTGAGTATATCGAGAAGAAGGGGCATTTTATTTTTCTTATCGACAAAATAGACACACTGTTTGATGATCTCGACGGTCGATGATACTGGAGTGACTGTGACTTTTGCAGGATTATGAAGGAGGGTATGCGAGAGCTTTACGATCTCTGGAGGCATGGTTGCCGAGAAAAAGAGGGTTTGTTTTTTCGATGGAAGGAGCGCAATCACTTTTTTGATGTCATGGATAAATCCCATATCGAGCATGCGATCCGCTTCATCGAGGACAAATATCTCGATACCCTGGAGTGATACGTGATTTTGACTCATGAGATCGAGAAGTCGTCCTGGAGTTGCGATGACGATATCGACCCCTTCTCGCAGTGACGCCACTTGTCCAGATTGTCCCACTCATCCGAATATGACCATCGAACGAAGTTTCGCATATTTGCCATACGTCCTGAAGCTTTCATGAATCTGGATAGCGAGTTCACGAGTGGGAGTGAGTATCAGAGAGCGAATTCGTCTCTTTGGAGTGAAAGCCTTTTTTCCTCCTTTCGAGTCGATGGTAGGGGAATGTGGTATATTCTCCTCACTAGAACGACTGGCAGAGAGCTTCTGGATAATCGGAAGGGCAAATGCCGCTGTCTTTCCAGTTCCTGTCTGTGCGCACCCGAGAAGATCAAATCCACCCAAAATGACGGGAATAGATTTTTCTTGTATGGGAGTCGGATTGGTATATCCTTCTTCTTCGAGAGCTTTGAGAATTGGTTGTATGAGCTGGAGTTCTGAGAAGAGCATGAAACAAAGGGTAAAAAAGTGAAGAATTCGAGAGGTAGTATCATACTTTTCAACTATTTTGCAAATCTCATTTATTTTCGTATACTCTCACTATCACTTCATTTTCTAAACTATGAATCCTTCCGCACTTTTTACATCATATATGACGATCGTTCGCAAAGAAGTTCAGAGATTTTTGCGTGTATGGAAACAGACAATCGTTCCACCAGTGATTACGACCACTCTCTACTATGTGATATTTGGACAGTTTATCGGGTCTCGTATCGGAGATATGTGATGACTTTCTTATATGGAATTTATTGTGCCTTGACTCGTCATGATGTCACTCATTATGAATTCATTTTCCCATGTGGTCTCATCATTTTATATGGCAAAATTTCAGAAAACCATCGAAGAAATACTTGTCTCTCCGACACCATATTGGGTAGTGATCCTTGGTTTTATCTCAGGATGAGTGATTCGTGGTATGACGACAGGTGCCATCGTCCTCGGAGTTTCTTTTTTCTTTACGCACATTACTTTTACACATATTTGACTCGTTATCCTTTTTGCTTTTCTTACCTCTCTTCTGTTTTCGATGGTATGACTTTTAAACTGACTTATCGCCGATAGTTTTGATGCCACATCGATTGTGCCAAATTTTGTCCTCACACCACTTACGTATCTCGGGTGAGTGTTTTATTCGATTACGATGCTTCCTCCTATCTGGCAAATGGTATCACACGTGAACCCAATTCTCTATATGATAGACGGATTCCGCTATGCTGTTCACGGTAATTCAGATATCCCTTGGACGACTTCATTTTTTGTCCTTCTTGGTTTTTGTATATTCTTCTTCTCTATCGTTTGGTATATGTTTTCAAAAGGGAAGGGAGTGAGGGTGTAACTATCAAATATAAAAAAGCTTCCTCAAATTGAGGAAGCTTTTTTGAGAGACTTCTATATAAAACTAGCGGTGACCTTTGTTACGATTTTCTCCATCATTTCTTCACTTACCTTTCTTATTATGATCATCATCGTCATCATCATTACTTTTTCCTTTATGCTTTTTCTCTTTTTTACATTTTTTACTTTCCCATTGGTTGCTCTTTTTTACAGCCTTGAGTATTACCTGAGCAGACTTGACTCCTGTTCGGAACTTTACGTTGGCGGCATTTATAGCATCCATTCTGAGAGATCCACTCAGTGATCTTGCTGCCTGATAAGCAGTCTTCTTTTCCGATAAGAGTCTGACAAGTTCTGTGAGGTAGGTTTCCTGAGCAACGATAGGATCTATCTGTACTCCAGTTCCAGAGCGAGGATTACAATGAGTACCAGTTCCTGTAGTACCAGTTCCTGTAGTAGCACCTGTGCCAGTAGTGTCAGCAAATATTGCTGGCATTATGAGTATGGAGGCAAGAGCTCCTATAAGTAGAGAGTATTTCATAGAAAAAAATGATAAAAAATAAGTGTCGAACATGGTCAGTATCTGAGAATAGTTATTTTTTACAAGGCACTTCACGTATTATTCATAGAAAATTCACATAATCTTTGGGTTTTACTCGAAAATACTTTTCCATCCTTTGAGGAAGTAACGACGCGATGCTACCATGAAAAAGAAAGTGAGGTTTGCGAAGAGGAGGTATCACCAAAATAGAGTCGTTTCTGTATTTGGAGACTCAAGAGATAATATAGTAAATACCTGAGCCATTCCTGCGATGAAGTACGCTATAATCGTTTCTGACCAAGGCTGGAGGTATCATTTCTTAAAAGTCGGGAGAAATGCAATTATATCGATTAAGAGTGTTAGTATCACAGTATTGATAATATTTTTCGAGAATATCCAATAGAGCATTAAGCCGAGAGTAAGCCCCAGGCAAGTGTAATCAAACCAGTTAATAGATATTTTTTTGTAGTGGATTATCCCGAATATTGCCAGTATAAATGCCGTCAAAAATATAGCTCATCCAGAAATGAGTCAAAAATATTCTCATCATACGAAGAGAACATACACATTAAATCCCGTAAGAATAGACCATACACAGTATGAAATAGGATGAGGAAAACTCCGTCCATGGAGAATATCGATAATATAGGGAATAGTTCACAGGAGAGTGAAGCAAGTTCCGATTATTGCAAATAAAATTTCTTTTTCCATGGTTTATTTTTGAAAAAATTTCTCACTTGGAGTGAGTCCAGACGGAAATGCTGGGAAGTAGACGCTACGATCAGTTGCTTCGAGAAAAGTTTTTCCTTGTTCGATGATAAGTTTTCTTAGGAGAAGTTCCTCTGCGGTAAATACGATGAGTGAGTTTCATGAAGCGAGTCACATATTTGTTTCGAGATTTTTTCACTTGAGAGTGAAGCCATCATAGAGAAATCATGAGTCATCACTGATGCTATTTCTCATCACTTTCCAAATGTCTACCATAGGAATGTTTCCATCATTCCAGATATAGCAAATGAGTGTGTCAGCTCCAGTTATTTTTTCTCTATACAAAGGGAGAACACTATCGAGGTATGAGATGATAGAAGCAGGATTATTGCGAGCATATGCCTGAGAGATGTCTCCATCGTCTTTGGCTGGATATATCACCATGGGTATATTTTGGAAATTTCCGGTGAATGGAAGGTATTGCTTTGCATGAGCACTTCATCCTGTTCACCATAGCATGGCTTGAGATGCATTCCAGAGGTTATCAAAAAAGGTACGCATCATCTGTGCATAACTCGTATCTTCGATTTCAATATAGGAAATATCAGGTTCTACTCGGTATGTCGCTACAACATCATCAAATATAAGAATCTCATTCTGTATATCGAATAATTCTTTTGGTATGTAACGTATTTGCATGATTTCTTGGAACTCTTTTGTGTATTTTGTCCACTCGCTGTAGATCTCTGAGTAGTTTGTTAGTTGACGAACAGGAACTCTTTTATTTGTTATTTCCTCGCGTATTAATTCCGCGGTGTCCTTATCCATCAGGCCGTCGAGCATCGAGAGTTCGATAATAGATATGCCATTTTTTGAATTGGCAGATCGTCGATTTACATCGATGATATCTTCTCTCTTTGATGAAAAACGAATTGCTGGCATAACAGGAAGTATGTTACAAATTATTTATTCCTCACATACAGTATCTTATACCTTCCTTTGCCTCATTCACGTTCGGTAATATCAAAAACTCCTGTCGAAGCGAGTAGGGGAGTGAGTTTTGAAAACCCATAATTTCGTGAATCAAAGTTTGGTTGTTTTTTTTGCAGAAGTCCTCCGACATCCCCGAGAAATGCCCATCCATCATCGTCTGCGAGGTCATAGATCGTCGTAGATATGAGCCTGATAACTTCCGGGGTGATAGTATCGATTTCTCACACAGACTCTTCGGATTCACTTTGAACCTCAGGCTTATCGATTATTTTTCCTTTTTTTGGCTTTTTTAGGTCCTCAGTTCGAGTTTTTTTGAGTATTTCGATATAGATAAACTTGTCGCATGCGACGATAAACGGCTTTGGAGTTTTCTTTTCTCCTATTCCATATACGGCCATGCCAGCCTCTCTCAGGCGAGTCGCGAGTCGTGTAAAGTCAGAATCACTCGATACCAGACAAAATCCGTCGACCTTCTGACTATAGAGTATATCCATCGCATCGATGATCATAGCAGAGTCAGTCGCATTTTTTCCTATGGTATATCCATACTGTTGTATCGGCTGGATCGCATTTTCGAGAAGGAGATCCTTCCATTTTGTGAGTCCAGGACGAGTCCAGTCACCGTAGATACGCTTGATGGTCGGGTTTCCATATTTTGCTATCTCTTCCATCATTTCCTTCACCCATGCAGATGGGATATTATCTCCATCGATGAGGACTGCGAGTTTTTTGTCATTTTCCATAGTTGGTCATTAAATTCATGAAAATTATATTGATTTCCATCATGAAAACAATACATTTCTCATATGCAACAGATTTTTCTCTCACATGGATTTGAACTTTCGGAAGATGAACTGCAAAAATTTGAGCATTTTCTCTCGCTCTTTCGAGAGTATAATGCTCATACGAACCTCTCAGCCATTCGTGATGAAGCGGGTATTATCGAAAAACATTTTATCGATTCGCTCTATGGAGTGACGATTATTTCAGAAAGATTCACCCACAAGGGGTGTACTGACTACCTGCCTACGCAGGAATGACAAATCCATCCAGCCATCAAGCTGCTAGATATCGGTTCTGGATGATGATTTCCAGGAATTCCTCTGAAAATTGTCATGCCAGAATTATCGGTGACGCTTCTCGATAGTGTCGCCAAAAAAGTGAAGGCGATGAATCATTTTACAAAAGAACTTGGACTCACATGAATAGAATCGATACAGG
>JANOWM010000021.1:0-4092 GCA_031417875.1 Candidatus Altimarinota bacterium | reverse complement strand
GTTGGTATAATGGTACATATTGTGGAGGATTCTACATGGCAGATCCTACATGGATTCGATCTTACTGTGGAAAATATTTCTATGTCGATAGCATCATCCAGGCAGGTGCGTACATGAACTCACCAGCGTATTACTATATATCAGACGCAAGACTCAAAAAAGATCTTACAAAAATAGATTCTCCTCTCGAAAAAATCATGAAACTCAATGGATATAATTTTACTTGGAAAAAAGATGGAAAAAAAGATATGGGACTTATTGCCCAAGAAGTAGAAAAAGTATTCCCCAATTTGGTCGGTGAATACAAAGATCCTGATTCGAAAGAAACATATAAAAATGTAGAATATGGACATATGATTGCACCACTCATCGAAGCTATAAAAGAACAACAATCACAAATCGAAGAACTCAAGAGGGAAGTAGAGGCGCTGAAAAAATAAGTAAATTTATGATTAAGGCTTTTGATACCGTTGCATCTTCTGGATACCTCAGATTTTCTCGACAAGTCGTTGTTACTACGAAAGAACTTTCATCGAATGTAGTATGTGATTTTGACCAAAGTGATAAACTTGTAGCAATAGAATGTATTGATATGTGAAGCCATGAAGTATTTCCCAGTCTAAAGAAAGATACAGGTATTCATAAAAGTCATAAGTAATGCGTTCTTGCTTTTTTCGAAAGATAACTATAATGAAAATGTTATTGTAATTATTCTCTATGAATGTCTCTACACTATGAAAAATCTCATGACTTTTTATCATCACTCCATGAGATGACAAAAGAGATTCAAAATGATGAAGATTTGTTTCCCTTGCTAAGAACCATATTATCAAGTCTTCATGAGCAAAGAGAGATATAGCCAAGAATTTTGATACGCATCTCTATGAATAATCGATATGTCATCATTCTTGATTCAAATATTCTCTTTGCATACTATGTCGAGGAAGATTCTCTTCATGAAAAATCTCTTGAGATCATGAATTTTCTTGATACAGAAAAGGCTCTTATATATAGGTAAAATAAAAATATAGAATCTCTCTTTTAAAATAGTTTCTCTTCCATGAAAAAAACATCCCTCAAATTCCTCATTATTGCTCTCTTCCTTTCTTTTGTTTACATCGCTGTAACCGAGGGAATTGAGGATAGAGTCAGACGTCTCGCGTGAGTCGGATGAGCTCCTCATGGATGGGGAACATTTCGTACGGCAAATGGAAATGCCGGACTTCTGAATTTTTGAATCTGACCTACCACTCCTGGATATACCTGAGCTCATGTACTGAGCACCTTTCATACGTGAGGTATTACCAATACGCTCACAGGATATCTGTGGATGGAGACCATCTGATGGGTATGACCAGGAGATCTCTCAGGAGTTGAGCTCTATCCAGATGCTTCCTGAGATCCTCGTGGAAACTGGACACTTTCTGGATATCTCTGGAGTGATAGTGCCTGATGGATACGAATGAATGATGTCGTATTCGTTCCAGATAACACGTATTTTTCAGGATTTGCATGGAGTGATGAAATCGGATGGATAGATATGTGGTGAGCAACGCTCGAATCAACTTCGAGTGGATTTATATGAAAGGTAAAAGTCCTCGGAAGTATCGGATGATCAAGAGTATTTAATACGACGTATGATGTGGGAGGATCTTATTCATCTGCGAAGATCAATGAGCTCGTAAATGTCGTGGAAAAAAATATAAAACTCCTCACTCGTAATGCTGGACCAGGACAGATAAATCAGCTCTGAGCACCGATTCCTGAAATATTCAATGACTCTGTTATCTATGAAAATACTGGCGGAACACTCGGTCTCGTGCGTTATAGTGACATCACATTTCGAAATGTGGGATATGAAAATGTACGTTCACTTATTGTCATAGGTGCCAATGTCTATATCGATCAAGCGGTCCTTCCTCCTCCAGGAGATACTCGCCCACGAGCTATCATCGCTATGGCAAATAGTCAAGGAATCTGAGGAAACATCTATGTTGCATGAGGGCTCACTCGTATCGAGAGTTCACTCATAGCAGGATGAAGCCTGTATTCTGCGTACTTTCCACCTTCGACTCAGACTGACTATATCTACTACAATACAGATGCCTCATCCATTGCGATACTTCCAGATCGACAACTCTATGTCCATGGAACTATCATCTCACACAATACTATCGGAGGATCAAATCCAGGAAATGGTTCAGCATTTATCTGCCCATATACAGAAGTCAGCTGTGCCGAAGATACGGCTATTCGCTATGACTTTAACTACTTTCGTGATTTTCAGAGAGATCCTGTCAAAAGAGGATATGCGACATCACAGTATGATGACTGGTCATTCGTCATCGAGTATAATCCAGGAATTATAAGAGATCCTCCACCATGACTCGCCGAGTAATAAAAAAATTTGATTTTACAAAAAAAGTGATATAATGTCTCTGTCCTCGAAAGAGGAATGCTTCGAAAGGCAGTACAACCTCCGTGAAAAATCCCCACGCTAATGGGGATTTTTCTTTATCATGACCGACAAGGTTATTTGCCCCGTCTCACAAAACGCTTTCTGGTAATCGAAAATTCGATCACCCAGCATCGCTTCCAGAGGAAGATCCTATAAGAGAATCTCATATCGAAAGGGTTAAAAAATACAACCTCCTTACTCCTTTTGGAAGCAAGGAGCATGAGTATTATACAAAATAATGTGAAAATTTTCTTAATTTTTAAAAGATTTTTTTGCTCCTGTCATCCTGAACTTGTTTCAGGATCTCAGTGCCTTCAAATTTTCCTTCTATACTTTTTAGTCATAAAAAGTATAGAAGGAAAGCAAAAATATATTTTGTCGAGAGAAAATCATAAAAATCCCACATTTTGTGTTGTATCAGCGTGCTTTCATGCTATAATAAAAGCGTTTATATTGCCCCCATTTTCTTTTCACATATGGCATCATCTTTTCGATTCCTCCTTGGTTGCCTTTTTGCTATTACTCTCGGGAGTATCTCTCTCGTTTTCGCAGGACCTCCAGATAATGGACCAAGTGGTATCCCACCAGGAGGAAGATTCTCTATCTACTTTGAAAATATGGTTGTCGGAACTGGGGCAACGGGGATATGTCCGACAGGACAGGCAATTATCGGTTTTAATACTGGTACCACCCTGGATTATGGAAAACCAATTTGTCAGACTGTCTGAGGTGGATGGTGACTCACGGGAAATGCTGGAACAACAGCTGGAACGAATTTCATCGGAACAACAGATAATATAGATTTGGTATTCAAACGAAATAACCTCGAATGAATGAGACTCTCGGGTGCAAGTGGGAATCTGATAACTACAGCAGATGCAACTATTAACTGAGTGATGGTTGGAAGAGGGAGCGGAAATATAGCTACTAATACGGCAGTAGGAAGTGGCGCATTAGTATCAAATACTACCGGATATTGGAATGCTGCAAATGGATACCAGGCCCTCTATAGTAATACTACCGGATATTCCAATACGGCAAACGGTGCTTTCTCGCTCGTACTGAATACGACAGGGTATGCAAACACTGCCCAAGGAAAATGGTCTCTCTATAGAAACAATAATTGATTCTCTAATACCGCAGATGGATATGGAGCTCTCTATAACAGTACTACTGGATATTACAATACCGCAGTTGGATTCCAGTCTCTTGTAAATCTCGATTCATGATTTGATAATGCGGCATTTTGAGTAAATGCACTTTTCTTTACAAATGGAAATGGGAATACTGCTATGGGAAATGCAGCATTACAGAGCTCGGAAGGTAATTTTAACACAGCTCTTGGATATGCGGCAGCTTCTTCTCTTACCGGATGATCCAATAATATCGCCATCGGTTATTATGCTCAGCTCCCATTAGATAATGCCTCGAACCAACTCAGTATTGGTAACTGGATCTATGGAAGTGGAGGATATATCGGTATTGGAAAAACAGTTCCTACTTATCGACTCGATGTCGCCTGAACTGGTGCATTCTATGGTCTGCGAATCTCTTCTTGAGCATCAAATGGTTATGTCCTCACGAGTGATGCCAGTGGTAATGCGAGCTGGTGAGTAAATGGTGCTGCATGATGG
>JANOWM010000020.1:0-4273 GCA_031417875.1 Candidatus Altimarinota bacterium | reverse complement strand
CTTCTTCTCGGAACAACCCCAGGGGTAAATAACTCAAATCTTTTTTTCAGAACACGGATAGAGTGAGCGAAAGAACTCTATGAACGATGAAAGATCCGACATATTCTCGTCTCGTGAGATAATGCAAATGCTTCATACAATGAACCTGAAATGATGAAAACAGCACTTATCAAGGCCTGAATTCCTGAGAATGCAATCAGTCTTGATTATGCTGGATTTCGAACGCTTGATTCTATCGTTCGCGCCAAAGAAATATTCTCTCTCACCTGAGGCGTGACAATTATTTCTCAGCCATTTCATACAGAGCGGGCACTCTTCATTGCTCAGGTTCACGATATAAATGCCATTTGATACGGTGTTGCCAACGTAAGTATTTTTATTGCTCCATGAGTGTATATTCGTGAGATTGGTGCGAGGTGGATAGCCGTCTATGATGTTTTATTTTGAACTGATCCTCTCGTACTGGGGAAGAAAGAATCACTTACACAATAATCCCACTACCTACCACTCTCTCTCATTCGTAGACGACACAAATCTGCCCACTCGCCACTGCACGCTGTGGGTTTTTGAATGCTATATATATTTTTCATTCATCATTTTTTATCGTTACCTCTTGATCTTCTTGCCGATATCTGATTTTAGCACCATATATTTTTCATTCATTTGGGATTTCTCCCGTCCAATCTGCAAGCTCACACATAGTCGAATACAGTGAAAGTTCCTTTTCTGTTCCCACTGTTATCGTATTATTTCCCACATCCTTGGCTACGACAAAAAGTGCTGGACCTCATCCAACTTTGATTCCCTTTCTCTGTCCAATAGTATAAGAATAAGATCACTCGTGTTCACCAATAATCTTTCCATCGGTATCGAGAATATTTCCCGGCTTTTTGGGAATACGCCGTTCGAGAAATTCTTTCATAGAGACTTTTCAGATAAAACATAGTCCTTGTGAATCTTTGCGATCTGCATTTGGAAGTCATACTCTTTTTGCTATCTCACGAACTTCAGATTTGAGAAGATGTCCGATAGGAAAGAGAGCTTCCCGAAGCTGAAAATCTGATAGGCGGGAGAGGAAATAGGATTGGTCTTTTTGTGGGTCGATTCATTTTAACAAATGTGTTCTTCCCATACTTTTGTAACCAAAAGTATGCAAAAGTTCCGAGGGGGACACAAACTCGTTCGCTTTCGCTCATCATTTGTACTGTTTTTCTTCTGCCTCGAACAGTGTGTCCCCCTCCGTCTCCCCAGGAGTTGTTTTTCATCAGGAAATACCGAGAGGTGATGCAAGATTTCATATGAGATGCCGAGGACTGTCTGAGTCCGTAGGACGAGTTCCGCAGGCTTTGAATATGAAATCTTCATTATCTCTATAAACGGATTCTATACGAGCATAGTGTCCCGTGGCGATACCATCATATCCAAGAGAAAGGGCTTCTTCGAGAAAGAGATCAAACTTTACAAGATTATTACAAAAAACATCAGGATTGGGAGTTCGTCCTATTTCATATTCACGGTAAATATACTCGACAATCCGCTTTTCATATTCTTCTCGATAATCAAATGTATAGAAAGGAAGCTTCAAATACTCTGCAACCCTTTTTGCTTCTTCGATATCTGCAAGAGTCGGGCAAGAAAGAGGATTTTCTTCATCGAGATAATTGATCATAAAACCACACGCAACCTCATATCCTGCTTCTTTGAGGAGGTAGGCTGAAACCGCTGAATCAACTCAGCCTGAAAGTCATACGAGTATTTTTTGACTTGATTGATTTTTAGGCATCCGCGGAGAGATTATCGACTATTTCTTTCCAATTTTTCGCGCGATAGAGAAGTGGATGCATAAAATCATGAGATCGGTTCCATGGCTTTTCCAGAAGAATCGTCGCAATTCATGCTCCTGCAAGGTCAATAGCATTTTCGATAGAATCATCGATCATGAGTGTCACACCATGATCGAGACAGGCGTGTGATTTTGGACGTGATTCGGAAGAAAAATGGTTTACAAATGAAATACGGCTCTCTCCGATCTCCTGAAAGTGTGTTTCTACCCAAGCCTTTGTCCGTTCGACTTTCCATGAGTCTTCATTCGACCGAGCTGTTATAATAGAGAGAATATTCCCATTTTGGATGAGGAGTTCGATTCATTTTTTAGAATCAGGAACGATCGGTACGCTCAGAGGATCCATCGTAGATTTGCCGTATCATTCCCAGATATTTCGTGCTCGTTCGGGAGAAAGTGTCGGGTCAATACTACATAAATCATAAGCACAAATGTCATCAAAACACTGGCATACTTTGAGCTCTCATATACTATGAGCGTGTGCGAGCATACCATCAACCGTACTTGCCAGTGTTTCATCAAGATCCAGACCGATATGAATATGACGCTTAAATATATCTTTTGGGAGCATAATTATTTTTTACGGATCTCGACACGAACTTCCGATATCTCGTATCATTGGGGGATATTAGTTACCACGACATTCTCTATAGGAAAATCCGAAAGTATACCAGTATCAGCATGAACAAGGTGTGCATGAGTCATATTATTACACTCATAATACGTCTTCCCATGAATACCAGGAAAACGCCTCAATATTCACTGTTCTGCCATAGATTCAATATTTCGATATACGGTTGCACGACCAATCTTTGGAGATTCTTTTTTTATGATTTCAAAAATATCATCCGCTGATAAGTGTCTACATTCACACGTATTACATATGATGTCTCTATACTGGTGGGTTCGCATAAAAGAATCTTTATTTGTTCCATTATGAGAAAAAATCTCATAAATGCAAGACTTATTCTTATCCAACATTGATGTGCCAATCATTCTTGTCCTCGATTTTTCTTTGCTATTATCTTCAAAAAAAATAATATCATACTCACTTACTCATTAACAAACTTTATATGCAAAATCAGGAAAATACTCAAAATATGTCGATCACTGCCATGAATCATCTCATCGCTGCATTCTCTGTCTCAGCACAAAATGCCAGGTTTTGCCACTGGAATGTCGTAGGCCCACTTTTCGAAGATAATCATGAATTTTTTGGAGATCTCTATGATTATTTTTCAGAAACCGTTGATCTTTTCGCGGAACGAATTCGTGCACTCGATACTTTTCCCACTTCAAAGTTTTCCGAATATCTCATAGAAACTCGTATAATGGAATACTCCCTTCCCATGAATGCCGCAGAAATGCAAAAAAATATGCTCAAAGATCTCGAACATATCAGTGAAGAGATGGAAAAATTTGCCTCTGCCATAGAAGGCGATGTCGTCACACAAGATATCATCGTGAGTGAAAAACAAGTGATCGATAAAAAATCATGGATGCTTCGTGCTATGCTCGGAAAGTAATTAATATGAGAATAAATCTCATTTAATATTGATTTATATAAAAAATTCTATATACTTTCGTAGTGTTATTTCAAGTTCGAATCAATCTGAAACACTGGATTGCTTCGTGCCTCGCAATGACAGAAACCGACAGGTTTCTTTATTTTTCACTCTTCATTACTAATTTTTAACTATCCTTACTATGTCTTGCTGACACAACCATGAAGAATATTTCTTCGAACAGGTAAAAATCGATACTCCTGCTCCAGAATTTGATCTTCCTGCCTACGACCCGATAAAAGATGACACCACCAATGTCTCGAGTCATGATATGCATGGAAAATGGACCGTTCTTTTTTACTACCCTGCGGACTTTACTTTTGTCTGTCCAACAGAACTCAAAGACATGGCTGATGCGAAATCTGAATTTGACGCACTTGGTGTCACCGTTCTAGCTGTCTCTACAGATACGGTATTTTCTCATCGCGCATGGGTCAAGCACGAAGGTCTCATGAAAGGGTTTCCATATCTCATGCTCGCAGATCACGGTCTCGATGTCGCAGCCTCATACAATATCCTCGATGAAAAGTCAGGAATTGCTGGTCGAGGAACCTTCATCATCGATCCAGAAGGAGTATGTCGTGGAATAGAGGTCACCAGTGGACCTCTTGGTCGCAATAGTGAAGAACTCCTTCGTAAGATCGAGGCGCTTCAGTTCATGTCCGCTCATCCTGGAACTGCGTGTCCTGCCAAGTGGAAAGCTGGTGCTAAGACGCTCACTCCATCTATCAAGATTGCTGGTGAGGTGGAAGGACAGTTGAAATAAGCCACTGTCATTTCGAGCGAATCCCGAGTACTCGGGAGAAGTCGAGAAATCTAATCCACTTTCGGAAATGAGAGGGGATTTATTATGAATACATTGTCT
>JANOWM010000019.1:0-3551 GCA_031417875.1 Candidatus Altimarinota bacterium | reverse complement strand
CTGCTGAAAGAGCTTCATTTGGTATCGTGATGACAGAGGCAGTGACGATACTAGAGAGTGATATTGTCCACTGGACAAACCACCAAGTAAAGGGTACCATGAGTATTCCGAGCGCGAGCTTCGGGAGCATGGCTTTATATCCGAAATTATCTTTTCCAAAAATAGTTGCGAGCGCTATAAATATGAGCAGTATCGCGTAGATAAAATAGGTGATATTTGAAACGGTGATCCAGAGTTTGTACATCACAGCACGCAAACCAAAGAGATCTCCACTGGTCCAGTCTGGTGACATGAGCCATCCAGCGAGCATGATGGCTGGCGAGACAATGATGGTGACGATAGAGAGAGCGATATTGAGCCCGGCGACGAGACCGTTGTACATTTTGGTCATGTCAGTTGAATCTCATACTGGAGCAAATCTTCCATCTGCTGCCTGAAGAGCAGGATTACTTGCCGCTAATTGTAAATCAGTTAGAGCATAGGTCTCTACCATGTAAGCTATCGAGATATCTCCATTTTCCATTTTTTTATCAAAACTCACAAAAAATCCTCCGATGGCAACCAGAGTGAGGAGAAATGATGTGAGTATTTTATGAGACATGAGAAGTTTGATATTAATTACTGGTTATTGGTGGTTCTGATGATACGTTCTTGCTCTGTTTCTATGAGTTTGAGTTCTTTGAGGATATCGGATCATGAAGCCGGAATCGTGATGGTAGTTCATTTGATGAGAGCTTCACGATTATTTGAGAGAATCTCTATGAGTTTTTTATTTTTGATCTGGAGTGCGACGTATGATTTTCGGAATTTTTCGAGATACGTCTTATATATATGTGCCTTGGTTCCAGCAGTCGATGAGAGTGCATAAGTATCGATAGCTTCATCGACTCCACTATAGTAGAGTCACACATATGAACTATCGAGGGTTCCTTTTGCCGATTGTGTTTTACTATTATTTTCAGCTATGATTGCAGTGAGTTCTGCGATTTGATCATCGAGTGTTATGAGTTGTTCCGTCGTGTCTTGACCATAATTACGAAGGAGGCTGATATGCTCATCGAGAACATCGGATCTATTTGTTGTTCCATCAAGGAGAGCTACGATATTTGTTTCGAGAACATTTTTATAGGATTCTATCATTTTCATATTTCCGCCGATGAGTCTCTTTTGTCATTCTTTGGGATTTGAGAGAACCGCACTGATAGAGATGAGGGAATCAGAGAGTCCTATAGGGGTTCAGACTAGCTGCTTTTCCTTTTGTCCCAATGACAGGGAAAGTGCGGTAGCAATATTTCCAAGATACGAAAGAGTCGTTTCCTGAAACCTTTGACTATTTGATTTACTGGCATTCGTTTGTACTCAAAACATCGGTCCTATATATCCCCATGAGAGATGAAGGATGAGTGTGAAGAAAACCGTAAGAATGAGTGTGTTTTTGATGAAGTTCTTGATTTCACTCTGCAAAATCATACTATAAGGAAAGTTAGTTACTAAAAGAGTATATACTGTTTTCTATGTTTTCGCAAAAAAAAGCACATTTTTGTATTATATGAGGGATATTTGTTTTTTTTCTCCTCTTTTCAATCGGGGTAAATCTTACTCCAGAATATCATTATGAGCAAAAAATACAAAATATCAATATAACTTCAGGTGTTTCACTTTTTACATGATCTATTTTTCTCACTGGTGAATCATCTTCGCTTGTTTTTTCATTTCCAAAAGGACGTATCTATCCTGAACTGACTATTGTATGGGAAAATGATGGGAATAGGTATGTGCGAGATATCGATAAAGAGGATATTGATGAGACTGATTATTTGTATACATTTCCCCTAGTAACTCAAAGAAAGTGAACATGGAAGTATAACATCTACATTTCAGAAAATAGAGAAAATATGATGGCAAGTATTATCCAAAATAATTTGAGTCCAAGTGGATATCGCATGAGTTTTTTCTCCTCTTTTTCTCCTGTTTCATGAAAAGAAGAAAGTGTGGATATAGTTTCTCGGAAAGACTGGTGAGCAGATGAATCCCTTCGCTACTGGAATGAAACAAAGCTCCAAAAACAAAAAGATGAATGGGAAGCAAGATGAAGAACGCCCGAGATAATCTATGAAACCCGAGCACAAAAAGAACAAAGATTGCTCGAAAGAAAAAGACAAGAAAGAATAGAAGAGATAAGGTGAGATGCTGTCAAGATAACTTCAGTCACTCGCTATGAGTGAGGAAAGAAGCTCCTCTGGCCCATAAAAAAAACAAAAATAGTTGATAGAATTATTCTCCATCACACTGCTGAAAATCTCGAACAAGATGCCTCTGATGAGACTATTATGCGAGCCATATTCTCCTACCATGCACGAACCAGATGATGGTGAGATATTGGGTATAATTATGTGGTCGGCCAAAGAGGAAAAATCTATGAATGAAGAGCAGGAGGTGACTACACTGAATGAGCCCATGCGTATGCGAATAATCTTGGGTCAGTATGAATTTCTGTTATGGGAAATTTTGAAGTGATGTCGGTAAATAGAGATCAGAAAAAATGATTAGAGTGACTTATCGTCTTTCTCGCAAAAAAATATGGTATAAATATTTCTGAAAAAGTTATCTGAGTTCGTAGTTGTAAAAATTCTTCAGATTGCCTGTTCGATGAAAATATTGTTTCGCGGCTTCATGGACATAGAGACGTCGGGTATACAACTTGCTCTGGAAAGAATCTCTACATGCTTCTAGATGAACTCAGGTCAAATCTTTCGCAAGAAATATGAACTCTTACGTTCGTAAGAAATCAGCGCGTATGAAAGATAGAAAAACTTGATCCGCAAGATATGGTCGAATATCGAGATGAAGATAGAGAGTGAGAAAATGTACCAAGTGTGCAGAGTATGAAGTGATGAAAATGAAAAAAAATTAAAATTAAGCTTTCATATCCAGTAGAAAATTCGTCTATTAACCTCTCGGTTCCGTTATACCAACAGTGACTTCTGATACTCTGAAAGAAGAGAGTACGGATGAAAAAATGAGAAAGTATGGAAATTCATACTTTGAAAAATAATACACTTTCTGTGATGGTATGAAAAAAACAGTACGTTGTTTCCTCCTTTACCCTTTCATCACCTCTTATCCGTATTGATTCATGGACACGAATTCCTCTCTGGGATACCAGCAAACAGTACAATGATAATGTTTTTCGTTCAGCACTACATATTACAAATCAAAATGGCAAACTCATCGTGGTAAATGAGATTCCGATCGAAGATTATCTCAAAGGTCTCTGAGAAGTTTCAAATACTGATCCAAGTGAAAAGATCAAAACTATTATCGTCGCAGCGCGTAGTTATGCCCTCTACTATACCGATAAAAAAAATAGAAAATACAGTACGAATCTCTATGATGGATCAGATGATCCTGATTCATTTCAGCGATATCTCGGATATAGTTACGAAACAAGATCTCCGAATGTGGGCAAGCTCGTCGATGAGACGCGATGAGAGGTTATCACCTACCTATGAAATACTATCAAGGCATGGTACTTTAGTTCATCACATGGA
>JANOWM010000018.1:0-15993 GCA_031417875.1 Candidatus Altimarinota bacterium | reverse complement strand
TATTTTACTAAAGTTTTTTACAAGTGATGCGGGCTTGAGAGACATGAGTGCTTTCATGGTCACACGTGCATTGGTGATACCGTTCGGAGCTCCATGTTGTTTCGCGATAACATCCTTAAGACCTGAAATTGAAAGAATTTTTCGAACAGAACCTCCGGCAATAATTCCGGTACCTGGATGAGCTGGGTGAAGAAAGAGAGAACTTGACTTAAAATTTTCAGTCACATCATGAGCGATAGTTCCATTTACAATAGTAAATGTTACGAGGTTTTTCTTTGCATCGCGAATAGCCTTTTCGATGGCTCATTGGACTTCTCCTGATTTTCCGATACCAAGACCTACACGTCCTTTCCCATCACCAATAACCACTGATGCTCGGAATCTGAGTTGTCGTCCTCATGCCGTTACACGAGTAACTCGATCAATCGCAATCATCTCCTCTTTGAATTCTTTTTCCTCTTCACGGATACCATTTCGATCCTTTCGAGGTGGACGGCGATCTCCACTGTTTCCAGTGAAACGATCGTTACGAGCATTTTTTTGAGGCTCTGGTTCTGTGGAAACAACCGGAGTCTCAGGAGTGACTTCGATAGGGGGAGTTTCGAGAATTTCTTCAGTTGGAGTGACTTGAGTTTCTGACATAAGAGAGAGTAAGAAAAAATTAAAATGCAATTCCGGCGGCACGAGCTGCTTCAGCGAGAGCTTTTACGCGTCCATGATAGAGGTATCCTCCACGGTCAAAAATACAGCTCTTGATTTTTTTCTCTTTCATCGTTTCTGCGATTTTCGTACCAACGAGTGTTGCTCTTTCTGTCTTGGTTCCTTTTTCTCATTTATCATGAGCGGAACAAAGAGTGACTCCTGTGATATCATCGATAAGCTGTACAGAAATATGCGTATTGCTACGAAAAACTGAAAGTCGTGGACGAGTAGCTGTACCAGTAATACGAGATCGTACACGTACAGCGCGTTTTTGATGATTTTTAACTTTTTTAAGCATAAGAAGAAATGAAGAATGAAAAATATTTATTATTTACCTGCGGTTTTACCTGCCTTACGACGAACGTGTTCTCCGACATATCTGATACCTTTCCCTTTATATGGTTCTGGTTTTTTGAGAGATCTGACGTACGCTGCGAAGTATCCGAGAAGTTGCTTATCGTGGGATCTGAGGTGAATCTTATTTTTTTCCTCTTTATCTGCTTCGATCGTAATTCCTTCTGGTGCATCGACATTCACTTTATGTGAAAAACCAAGTGCGAGCTCTATTTTTCGAGGGCCTTTCACGTCGAACTTGTAACCAACTCATTGGATTTCAAGAGCCTTTGTATACCCTTCTGAAACTCATGTCACCATATTTTGGATCATGGCACGAGTCAATCCCCAAAAAGCTCTTTCCTGTTTTACCATAGGATTTTTGACACTCACATGAAGTATATTTTCCTTTGATTCCACTTGTACTCCTGGGAGTATGTTGAAACTCAGGGTTCCTTTCCCTCCAGTAATAGTAATTTCACTCTCTGAAATCTGAGCAGTGACTCCACTTGGGAGAGTAATAGGTTGTTTTCCGATTCGTGACATAAAAATAATTTTAGAGTGTAGAGGCTTGGACTAGTAAATTTCACAGAGAAGTTCCCCACCAACACCAAGAGAATAAGCTTCGTATCCAGTAACAATTCCCTTTGGAGTCGAAAGGATAAAAATTCCTACTCCATTTCGAGATTTACGAATATCAAGTGACTTGATATAAATACGTTGTCCAGGTCGGCTAATTCGACGAAATGAAGGAATGTATTTTGATTTGCGTACATCTTGGAGTGTCACTTTAAAAATATGTGATTCAGGATGAGCACTATACTCGACAATATACCCATTCTTTTTAAGAATTCGAAGGATTTCATCTTTGAGCTTTGAATATGGAACTTCGACTTCGTGAAGACGTGCGAGGTACCCATTTCGAATTCGAGTGAGAAGATCTGCTATTGGATCGTGAGTCATATTAAACAATTTAGATTTTAGAATGAAGAAGGAAAAGATTCTAGGATGATTTTACCAGCTGGATTTTCGAACACCCATAAGTTCTCAGGCATTTGCCTTTTCTCTGACACAAATACGGCAGAGATCAAATTTTCCAATGTAACCATATGCTCGACCACAGTTAGAACAACGATGATAGAGTTTTGTGGAAAAATGGACTTTGTTTCCGAGTATATGTGCTTGTTCTGACTTTTTTTGATGAGTAGAACATTTGTGTACGAGAGCTTTTCGAGCCATAAAAGTGAAGTTAGTGAGAATTACTTGGTGAATGGAAATCCGAGTTTATCGAGGAGGGCTTTTGAATGATCTTTTCCCTCTGTCCGAAGTTTGAAAGTAATTTGCATTCCGTGAGGTTTGACGACATCAAGCTGAGGAACTTCTGGAAAAATAGTATGTTCCTTTATTCCGAAGTGGAAGTTTCCTTCCTGATCAAATGATCGTGAAGAAATACCACGAAAGTCACGAACACGAGGTAAAACGATAGAAATAAGTTTTTCGAGAAACGCGTACATCCTCTCACCGCGAAGTGTCACCATCATTCCTACTGGCATTCATTCACGAAGCTTAAAGTTTGAGATCGCTTTTCGTGCATGATTCACACGTGGAAGTTGACCACCAATGAGCGCAAGATCACTTTTGAGTGAAGAAAAATCTTTGTGTCCAGAAGCGACGTACGTACCAATACCCATATTCAGTACAATTTTCTCGATATGAGGAATTTGCATAGGATTATCAATACCAAGTTCTTTGGCAAGAGCTGGAAGGATTTTTTTCTTGTAATTTTCTCGAAATGACATAATGAGGGAGTTAAGAGTTTCTAGGACTAAGGACTAAATTACCATACCTGACTTTTTTGCAACGCGAACTTTTTTTCCGTTCTCAGTTTTAAATCCGATACGAGTTGGTGCTCCTGTTTTTGGATCTACAAGCATAACATTTGAGGCATCTATTGCCTTTTCATACGTAACTTTTTGTCCAGGAGTCGCTCCTTGTTTTTTCATATGACGAGTAACAATATTTACTCCTTCGACAATAACTTTCTTATCTGCAGGGAAAGCTTTGAGTACTTTTCCCTTTTTTCATTTGTCTTTTCAGGCGATGATGATGACTGGGTCGTTTGAGTGGATTTTCATGGGAGAGAATTTATAATGAGAGAGTCTTACACAACTTCTGGGGCGAGAGAAATAATCTTTTGGAAACCTCGAGCCTTGAGTTCACGAAACACTGGGCCAAAGATACGAGTTCCTCGTGGTTCCATCTTGTCATCGATAATGACACAGGCATTATCATCTGATCTGACGTACGTTCCATCTTCACGTCTGACTTCTTTAGAAACACGAACAACCACGGCCTTACATACTGATTTTTTCTTGATATTTCCATTTGGAAGTGCTCGTTTTACTGAGATGACGATGATATCACCGACGCTCGCATATCGACGTTTTGAACCACGAAGAACTTTGATACAAAGAGCTTCTTTGGCTCCAGTGTTATCGACGATGGCGAGTCTGCTTTCTGTCTGAATCATAAAATGAAGTATTTAAAATTTAGTTTTCGGGAACTATGCTTTCGTTACAATAGAATCTTCCACGAGTGACCATCTTTTGAGACGAGAAAGTGGACGAGTCTCAGATACTGTGACGGTGTCACCGAGTTTTGCAAGTCCTTTTTCGTCGTGAGCATAAAATTTCGTAGAAGCCTTGAATCTCTTTTTATACTTCGGGTGAGTATGTTGAGTTTCGACGGTTACAACGATTGTTTTTTGCATCTTTGTGCTCGTGACGATTCCTGTTTTTGTTCGCATAAAAGAAAATAAGAAAAAATTAGAGAGTGGTAGTAAGAAATGTAGAGATCTGAGCAATATACTTACGTCCATTTTTGAGGATATGAGTCTGCTTGAGTTCACCAAGCTCCTTCTTCATACCGAGAACATAGAGATCCTTTCGTGCTGTCGCGAGTTCCGCTGAGAGCTCAGTTCGGTTCATAGACTTAAGGTCTGAAAGAGACTTAAATGTAGAGACTATAGGAGTTGTTTTTTTCTTTGGAGCCATAAGAGAGAGGATAGTGGATAGAGAATGGAACCGTGATTCCAAGAATGAGTCTAAAATTCGTTCTTTGAGAGGATAATTTTTGTTTTCATCGGAAGTTTGTATGATGCACGTTCAAAAGCTTCTCTTGCAATTTCTGGCGATATATCTCCCATTTCGAAGATAATGCGACCAGGTTTTACAGGAGCTCGGTACATTTCGACTCAACCTTTTCCTCATCCCATAGGAACTTCGAGAGCTTTTTTGGTATATGGCTTATCAGGAAAAATACGAATCCAGAGTTTCCCACCTTTTTTGAGGTATCGAACTATGGCTTTACGAGCGCTTTCGAGCTGACGAGAGGTAATGTACCCTGATTCGACCGTTTTGAGTGCGTATTCCCCGAAGTTCACGTCAGATCCGCGAATAGCGAGACCCTTGATGACACCACGATGAGCTTTGCGGTATTTTGTTCTACTCGGTTGTAACATGGAATAAAGCGTTAGAATTATAAAGAAAATTTGGAAAAAGCAAGAGAAAATGTAAGTATTTATTTTTTGTAGACGTCACCTTTGTATATCCATACTTTGAGACCGACGGTTCCTGAGGGAGTTTCAGCTCGTTCATATGCAAAGTCAACATCGGCACGAATGGTTTGAGTAGGGATACTTCCATCTTTATAGGTTTCACGACGGGCGATTTCTGCCCCATTGAGTCGACCACCAAGCTTGACTTTGACTCCAAGTCATCCCTTTTCCATAGATTTTGCCATAGCATTTTTGATAACTCGGCGGTATGGCATTTTCTTTTCGATTTGACGAGCAATAGAGTCAGCGACAATGGCAGCTGAAAGTTCTGGTTTTTTTACTTCTTTTACTTCGAGAGCAAATGTGTAATCACGAAATTTCTTTTTGAGAATAACCTTGAGTGCATTGATATTTGCATCATCAAGCCCGAGGATAAGTGCTGGACGAGACGTATAAATCGTTGCTGTTACGCTCAAATCACCTGAATGATTGATAAAAAGATTTCCGATTGGAAGATTTTTAAAGTGCTGCATAATCGTCTTTCTGATGGCGACATCAGAGGCAATATGAGAACCATAGGATTTACGGTCGAAATAACCGTTTGATCTCCAAGATTTGATATACCCGATTCGAAAAGCTATAGGGCTTACTTTGTGTCACATAAGACAAAAAAATTAGTGAGTGATTATTTTACAGAGAGAGAAATGTCGACGTGGGAAGTACGCTTGAGGATACGGTGAGCTCTTCCTCGAGATATGGGGTTGATTCGTCGGTAAACGAGACCTCCAGTGACACTCACGGAAGCAATTTTGAGTTCCTCAAGTTTTTGGCTATCGTTGTGAGTCGCATTTGAAACGGCGCTTTTGAGAACGTCGTAGACAATTTGCGCTCATTTTTTTTGCATAAATCGCAGAGTATCAAGTGCCTCCTTTGCTCACATATTACGTACTATGTAGGCAATAACATTGAGTTTTTTTGGAGAGATGCGAGCGTTTCGAACAGAAGCTTTCATAGGTAGTTAGTTAGGGGGAATTGGGGCTTATTTATTACCAGAGTGAGATGTGAATCTACGAGTAAACGAGAATTCTCCGAGCTTATGGCCGACCATATCTTCTGTCACAAATACAGGAATATGTTGTTTTCCATTATGGACACCAAATGTGTGACCGACAAAATCAGGAGCAATCGTACAGGCACGAGACCATGTTTTGATGATTGTTTTTTTACCACTGGCATTGAGTGCTTCAACTTTTTTGGAAACACGTATGTCAATGTAAGGTCATTTTTTGAGCGAGCGAGTCATAATGGGAATAAGTAAGATATAAGGTGAGAACTGGAGGTATTATCCTTGAAGTTTTCCAGCACGAGTACGGAGAATCCAGCGGTCAGTGCTTTTTCGAGAGCGAGTTTTCACTCCACGAGCGAGTCGTCCCCAAGGAGTCTTTGGTCCTTTTCTTTGCCCGACAGATTGGTGTCCTTCACCTCATCCGTGGGGATGGTCTACTGGGTTCATAGAAGAACCGAGGACAGTAGGGCGACGATTCATCCAGCGACTTCGTCCAGCCTTACCGATAGTAACTTGATTCCAGTCCATATTTGAAACAACACCAATATTTGCGTGACAATCTTTATGGATAAGTCTGATTTCTCCAGAAGGCATACGAACTTGTGTGTATTCTCCTTCCTGGGAAATAACCGTCGCGTATGATCCAGCGGATCGAATACTGGTCGATCCTTTTCCAACAATCATCTCGACATTGTAGACAGAGAGTCCTGTAGGAATATGTCTGATTTGCATACGGTTTCCAGCGATTGGTTTTGCCGTATTTGAAGTGATAATTTCATCTCCAACTTTCATCTCAGTATGAGCGAGGACATATCTGCGTTCTCAGTCCTTGTAACACACGAGGGCGATAAACGCTGTACGATATGGATCATATTCGATAGTCTCCACACGAGCACTAATATCCTTTTTATCAAAGATAAAATCTACGAGACGATAGAGTCGTTTTGCTCCTCCACCTTGGTGGCGAACAGAGATTCGACCCATGCTATTACGTCCAGCATGTCGCTTCAGAGAAATAGTCAGAGCTTTATGAGGAGTATCAGTTGTGAGCTCTTCATAGGTAAGTCCTGTCATAAAACGACGAGATGGGGTAGTAGGTTTGTACTTCTTGATTGGCATAAGTAGTAGTCAGATAGTAGGTTAGTTGGATGGTCAGGTAGTTGGACTCGGGTAGTGGGCTAGGACACTATTTGATAGTTTCAAAGTTTGCGATCTTTGCTCCATTTTTGAGGGTAACGATGGCTTTCTTTTCGATTCCTCTCTTTGCGACTATACCCTTACGAGTATTGTGCATTTTTGGTCGAGTATGAAGGACATTTACTTTATCTACTTCCACTCCATAGAGTGATTTGAATGCGTTTTTAATATCGATTTTTGTCGCATCATCAGCTACCATACATGTATAAATTCCGCGGATTTCTCCGTCAGTACTTTTACTGGTAACGACAAATCGTTTGATGATGGAATAGAGAGAGTTCATAAGTAGTCAGTTAGTGGGATAGTTGGAACAGGAAGTTATTTGGTGAAGTGCTCGTAGAGGTGTTTGAGTGAAGCCTCTGTCAAGACGAGATCTCCATACTTGAGAAGGTCGTGAGGATTGAGGTATTCGACGTTAACAATGCGTACGTTTGAAATATTATTTGCTCCGAGAATAGTGTTTTTTTCTTCTCGAGTAATAGCCAGAAGTGGTCGATTTGCCGTAATAGTCGTCAGATAGCTCATCATCGTCTTTGTCTTTGCTCCGTGTGTTCCAAAATTTTCTACCACTTTTACTGATTCTTCAGTTGCTTTCGTCGAAAGCATGGAGAGAAGTGCCAGACGACGTTCCTGAGCATTCATAGAGAGTGAAAAATTTCTGTCATTTCGAGGACCGAAAGTAACACCTCCACCACGACGCATCGGAGAACGACGATCACCCATACGAGCATTACCAGTTCCCTTTTGTTTAAAAAGCTTTCGAGTTGAACCTCGGACTTCACCACGATGTTTCGTGTGAGCAATAGCGATTCGTCCGTTTGCTTGCTGGAGGACCAAAAGTCGGTGAATAAGTGACGCATTTGGAGTCACACCGAAGTGTGAAGCCTCAAGGTCCACAGCACCTTTTTGTTTTCCGTTTATGTCGTAGAGAGGAGCTTTCATAGAGTAGTCAGTTAGTTGGATAGCTAGATAGTTAGAGGTTGTGAAATGAGAACTAGAAGTTCAGGTGAATAAGTGAATTACGTGCTCCTGGAACTGGACCTTTGACGGCAACGACACGGAGTTCCTTATTTACGAGAATAAGTGGAACATCCTTTTGTGTCTGTGTGTCGAGACCCATATGTCCGTGCATTTTTTGTCCTGGTTTTGTACGGCGTGGTTTTCTCTTACCGATAGATCCGATAGCACGGTGAAACTTTGATCCATGAGATGCAGGACCTCCTGAGAAGTTCCATCGCTTCATCGCTCCCTGAAAACCTTTACCTTTCGTTACACCAGTAATATCGACGGTGCTGATTCCATCGAGGACATCGAGTGATACTTCATCACCCTTGACGAGAGATGCGATATTACCATCGAGAGTCACTTCACGAAGTGTCACTCTTTTTCCGTCGGTCATGCGGATAACTGCCGAAGAGTATCCGTCAGTTTCTACGGTTTTGATTTGAGCAATATCCAATTTTGGAACCTTTATAAGGGTCACAGGTGTGAATGCTCCATTGTGGATGACACGAGTCATTTCGAGTTTTGTTCCGATAATTCCAGCCATAGAGGAAAATGTATATATAAATAATGAGAGGTTCTCGGATGATTTTTTTAGAAAAACATTACCGACAACATCACTTTCTTTCGTGGAGAATAACTTTCGAGTACCACTAGTTGAATAAAAAGCTCGCGGATTATATAGGTGAGATGATAAATGTCAAAACTTTTTTTAAACTTAGTTCATAAGACTTCGAAGTGTCTCCCGGGCTTTTAGCTCTATATCCTTTGTCGGGAGTTGTTCTATCACGCGTTTTACTGAGCTTTCGAGGGTATTACCGTATTCTTTGATGAGTGTATCCGCGCTCGGGAAATTCATTCATGAAAAACTAAGACTATCCCATACGGCTCATCTCGCAAAGGTTTCTAGGTATGGAGTGAGTTCTTTAGTTGTTTGTATCCGTGCTTGAAATATTTTTCGGATATTTTCACGTTCTTGAACAAATTTTTTGTCCTGAAAATATTGGTACCATCTCAGAAGTGATTCGTTTGAAATATTTGAAAGATCGTCAGGAGAAAAAGATGCAAGACGCGAGAAATCATCGATATCATCAAAAGTAGGAAAAAATGAAAGCACATATCTGACAAATTTGTTCCATAAAGTGGTGCTTTTTAACTGGAAGGAAGATATATTTTTCTCGAGACGAAGGTTCCTAGTAATACTCTCGGTGGCATCTCTCACCATATTGAGCTCAGTCCAGAAACGATCTGTAAACGTTTTTGATATCTTTTCGAGAATATCTCGAGCGCTCACTGCTTCTCCGGGGAGGAGTGACACCTTACGGCCGAGACCATCCGTGAGAAAAATACTATGATCAATCGACCTAATATAGGAAAGAGAGAGATTAATATCAAAAGTGGTTCCACGAACTCAGGCGATAATACCTCATGTTGGGAGTTTCACTCGGAAAAAAGATCCTGGATACATAGTGCGAACGACATGTGTCCATACTTTTCCAGATTCTAGAGAAAATTCTGTCTCGATCTGTGAATAATCATCTGCTACCTCCATCTTCGTGAGAGTGAGTCGACTTTTTTCTCCTATTCGTGTCGTGGAATGATCTCACCAGTGAAGGATAGCAAGTGATCAGGTCCGAGTGATGATAATGTCTCATTCTCGGACATCGTAGACATCTCCACTTCCCATATTGATCGCGAGATCTACTCACCTCACGATTGTCGCCTCTCCGAGTGATACCTCGAGATACGGAGTAATCGGATCATCTGCGTGAAGGATCTTATAGTATTCATATGTCGAATATGAGAAGAATATAATAAAAACCATCGCACCAAGGAGAGAAAAAATGGTAATTATTTTTTTCATATGGAAAAAAGGATGATTTCGAGTAAAGTAATCTCTAGAAAGTATCGTCAAATCGATAATTCTGTCAAAGTTTTCAGTATTCCTGTCATCCTGACGAAGAAGGTATCCCGCGTTCCTACGTCTCTGTCATATCGAATGAAATGAGATATCCTGCTTTTTTTCGTCACCCTGAGGAACGAAGGGTCCATGTTTACCGTTCCTGTCATTCCTTCTTCCTTATGCGAGTTTTCCGTATCTGTCCATGAAGATTTTCGTAAAAATTGCAACGTTCCTTAGTCTTGCAATTTTAGAAAATCAAATGGAGTATAGATACGAGAAAATGAAGCATGGAAGACCTCTGAAAAGACTTTTTGGTACTTTTTAGTCATAAAAAGTACGGAAGAGGGAGTCTAGATTCCTGCATACGCAGGAATGACAGAAACTATCTCACCCCATCCAACTACCTGACTATCCAACTATCTTGTACACTCGTTTTCACTATATACTCATCCTCCTCGTCACCGTCGTTGTCTACCTTATCTACCTCATAGGGTATTATAAAGTGCAAGAATACGGAACCGATGCCTTTATGGAATCACTACGAATCGCCTGAAAAACAGCGGAAGAAAGAATCGAAAAAAAAAAATACAGTGCGAATCTCATCCGCACTCGTGCCTATGAAACCCTCGTAGCTAAAGCCACCCAAAATAAAAAACTCCCCGGCGAAGAAGTCATCAATATCGTCACCGAAGAAGAAGTCAAAAGTAATGCGGATATCGACTCTCGCACGACGCTCGCAGATATCAAAACCAATCAGGAAGATCCAACACGTGGAATGTCGAATCCCGAGAAATGGTGGTGGATGATCGAGGAAGGGATACGGAGGGGGATGTAGAGATTATCATCTTTTGGGGACTACTCCAATTGCTTTCGAGATTCTTTTCAAAATTGGAACAAGATCATCTTTGTATATATAACTAACTAGGGGATCTCATACCATTGGGGATGCAAAGAATGTATTTCTCAGCAAATTTATATTTACGTATAATCCTGTTTCTTGTGCAGGAGAAATGCCAAATTTAGGATCAATTACTGGTATTAGTCTAACTTTAATACCAGTAATTGCACTATCTTTTCAATAAAATACTGTGACATCAAAAGACTTTGTAAGTTTTCACTGTATTACAATAGCTTCATTAAAGTTAAAGCTTAAGCTAACATCTTTGCCACCGTTGCATTTTCTGGTATCTGGAATTGAATTATGCTTATTTTCTATAGATTCAGCAATATTTTCTCAAAGAGATTTTAGTAACTTGGAATCATTTGGGTTTAGAGTTGAATGATGGATGGGGCTTATATTAGGGTTAGGCTCACTTAAGTCAATAGTGCATCTAGCACTATTTTGTATCTGACTCACTAGATCAGGACTCTGATGTTTTGGAGATGGATCTTGTGGTTTTTCTCATAGTGCTATTTGGGTAGCTAGTGTTAATGCAAGTGCGAATTCTTTCATATAGAAAATAAATTAAAAAGTTATTATGAATATCGATTGTTAATTCTACTGACAAATATTTACTTTATAACTTGATCCTGTATCTCGTGGCTATATCAAAGAGTCATTTCATTTCAATCTCCAGTTTCGTGATTTCACGTCATACAGGATGTTCTTCTTTTTTTAAATCTTCAAGATTGTCCCTTAAATCATTGACCCTTCTAATAAGTCACGAAAATATGGCTTTTGTTTGATCATTGTTGGACGGATCCGTAATAGCACCATTCAGGCGCGGAAGGAGTTCATTTTCCAGTATTTCTACTCAAGACCCTATCTCCGAAATTCTCTCGGAAAATTGTTTTCTAAATTGTGCTGATTCTATTGCATACGATGCATCTTTATCCAGAGTAGTTGAGCTCAGGTTTTCAGCTATAGACTGGGTGATTTGTTCGAGTAGTACTGGAGAAAAATTGTGTTTTTTGAGGGTATCAAGAGGAATAATACGACTCATAATACGCTGTATGGTTGCCTCGCTGATTCCAATATTTCCAGTGCTCTTCGCTCCCATTTTCTCAAGTGCCTGAGAGAGAGCGAGAACGAATGATTCATCTTCTGTACGAGTATTTCCCTGATGAATATTTTTGAGAAAAGTGATTGATTTATGAATTACTTTCTTTCATTTTGAAACCTGATTATGTACTGACGGGAAGAAATCAAGGAGTTCTGGATGAAGATCAACCGCTATTTCTCGTACGATATACTCTGCATCTTGCTCAGTTATGCCTGCATGCCCTGGAAAAAGTGCAGTCCAAGTTTCAGAAGAAAATGTCTTATGTACAGCAGATACAAGACTATTATACGTTTCATGAAGATTATCTCTTTTCCCAGAGAGCCTGTTTTTTGGATTACGATAGTGACGAGCCATTCAAAAAAGTGACGTCAGAATTAATGCTAGAGAAGCAAATTCAAGTGCAAAAGGACGAATGAGTGAGAATGTCACAAGGGTATCAAAATTTCACTTCGATATTCCTCCGGGAATATCAGTAATCTTTTGGAGTTGTTCATACGAAGCTGTCGGCCAGAGAGCACTAATTTTCGGTGGCTTCTGGGCAAGAGCTTTGTCGAGTTCAGAGAGGTCTGGTACTGGGATAGAAGATGGAATAGTTATAGAAGTTTTTGAATTATATTTTCTATCTGCTTCATCTGATACGCCTGCCACATATGTCTGATAGATTTTTGAACGTGCGAGCCAACTTTTATTTACTGTTTCAAGAGCTCCCTTATATTCTTTTACTTCTTTCTCAAATGCGCCTTGCATCAGTGCGAGATCATGACTCTTATAGATCTTATTCCCGAGTCATGGTATCTGTCCGAGAAAATGATATATTGGTCCATGACTATTCATTTCTATCATCTTATCAAAGGATCAAATTCCAGAAAAATTCACTCCTGTCTTACTATCGACATACCCATTTACAAGCGTATCTGTACGATTTCCAAAAAACTCTTGTACACGTTTTGCCTTATCCGGAAGTCATGGATATTGGCCATGATTATCTTTAAAATCTTTGTTTAATGCAATGCTTGCCGTTTGTACTACTCACAAAAGTTTTGGATCATTCGTGAGTTTTGTGCTGTTTAGGACGGTATCCCCTTTTGTATAAAATTCTTTTGCTTCATACGCAGGACCACGACCTCCAGCACCTGGACGGATATCCTCCGCTCTGAGCCAATCTTGTCAAAATACAGTGAGGGTATTAGTTATGCTATTATATTGAGCTGACGCTTGTCCTACTGGACTACTTGGATCTTTGATGTCGAGCACTTTCTTCAGTTGTTCCTTTGTTTGATACGCAACATGTCATACAATGTATCACTCCGCTTCTCGATTAAATATTCCTGCTGCATCAATTACTCAAAATGTAATAGGAATTGCGAGTGCAAGTGCTGAGAATCAAGATGATCCAATGGCACGCAGAGGGGATGCTTGTATTCATTTTTCACTCTGGGTAATAAGATTTTTTCTAATTTTCTGTGCTGGATAAAGGAGTGCGGTCCCTACAGCATAAGCGGCAATGATAGATGTCCCCCAGCTGAGTGGAGCATACGATGAAGACTGAAGAAGAGAAGACCAAATATTATCGAGCTGGTTTGGTTGAGCCTCGGCAAGCTTTGTCACACCAGTTCCCATAAATCCGTGAATACCATACGTCATAAATGCAAGTGTCGTGGTCATAAGTCACGTTTTGGCATACTTCATAACATTTCACTCTTTATATATCTGGTGTTTTGAAGAGGTCGGAGTCGATACTCCTGCCTCACTCAGATATGCTCTGAGTTCTTTTGGGAGAATTCTGAGAGAAGTTCCGACATGATTAAGTGATGCTTGTTCGAGAGAATTATCTTGCCCAAGAGGGAGAGGGACTCCATTCTTTGTATTACTTATATGTTTTTTGAGAGATTCTACTATCTTTTCATAAGATGGGGCATCAGATATATCTATAGCTAGTCTTCCTCCATTTTGTTTAATTGCCGGAGCTATAAGAGTATATATACCCTCTGTAAATCGTCGAATATATTCTTGCCATTCACGCTTTGCATGTGTCTGATGAAGACGGCTCTCTATCGGAAATCCGATATTTATCATGGACGCTTCAAGTGAGTCCCAAATATTGGCGAGAGTATCTTGGAGATGTGCCTTGAGTTCTACTTCATTCGAGAAATCAATGGTTCCACCGAGAAGTTTATAAAGTGGAGAATTCATATCCGTGATATGTCACAAGAGAAATTGCTGCATTTTCTCTTCCATGGAAAGAACTACCTCAGATGCATTTGGGAGCTGAGATAAATCAGAAATTATTGGATCGAAGGATTTCATATATTTAGATAGTTATTACGCTGATTGTGTATCTTTTCATTTTGGAGCAGGTGCTACTGGTGGAGCTTGTACTGGAGCAGAAGCTGGTTTAGCAGGAGCAGGTGCTACTGGTGGAGCTTGTACTGGAGCAGAAGCTGGTTTAGCAGGAGCAGGTGCTACTGGTGGAGCTTGTACTGGAGCAGAGGCTGGTTTAGCAGGAGCAGGTGCTACTGGTGGAGCTTGTACTGGAGCAGAGGCTGGTTTTTGAAGCGCCTTTATAAGCGCTTCCGTCGTTTTTGGGCCAGGGAGACCGTCGATATCATCTCCGGTAAATTTTAGATTTGTTCTTTGAGTATCTGTGAGCGCCTTGAATGTTTCTCTCCCGAAACGTCCATCGACAGTGACATCATAGTCCATATAGTTCATTGCCTTTTGATACAATGCCATCATCTCAAAGGTGTTAATATCTGCTGATTTTCCTGGGATAATGTTTTTAAATTTTTCCAGACCTTTGACAACATCTGCCTGTGTGAGATTTTCAATTCTCTGAGTCAGGTCAGCGAGACTTTCTTTTAGGGCATATTTTGGACCTTCGTATTTTTTTCCTGACGGAATCATTTTTTCTGACATAATAAAATTATTAAGATTTATATAGTAATAATACTACTAAATTAGTGAAATGTCAAAACATTTTATTGACAAAACAATAATTTGTATCAAAAGAAAAATAATATTGGACTCGAGTAGTCTGATAATGAAAGGTCTTGAAGTTAATCGAAGTTACTTTGACAGAGCGTACTTCGTGGCTAATGCTGCTGCTAATCAACCAGCCACATATTTTCCAGCTCTTAACAAAAACCACACAGCACCATACCCACCTATCGCGAATGATGCGATCAATAATGCAGCCTCAACTGGGTTGTCTTGAAAATATTTTAGCACTGCTGATTCTCACCATCAGACATACTCTCAGAGTTTTTTGAGGGCAGCATCACGAACTTCTTTAAAAGTAATGACGAGAATATCTTGTACTTCTTTTGGGATAAAACTCGGTCCATCGAACACAAGTCAAGAGTAATATTGGATAAGTGTTGCAAAAACTGCACCATCATCATTCGTGGTTGCAAATTTGAGAGGAGCGAGTGAGAGTGCGAGTTTTTCTCACGTGTTCATAGCACCGAGTTCTGTATTTCCTCCTGTGAGGAGATACAGAGCCATCATCTGTCCGACTTTTGGACTTTTTGTAGAATTACCGAACATGTTTTTGAGTGCGGTTTTCCCATTTTCATCGAGAACACTATAGAGTGTTGGCATTATTTTTTCACTATATTCGAAGAGTTTCTTCATAAATACTTGTTCATCAGATGAAAGCGTCGACTCAAATCACTTATATCCTCAATTCTTGAAATCAGATATTGGTTGATCTTTTTGAGCGCCAAATGTAAGCTCTATTACTTTTTGTGTCATCCCTGTTTTTTCTTTTTCTTGAGTAGATTTCAGTGATGACTGGAGAAGTGGGCTATCTTTTAATTCAAAAAGGTTAATCTGATGAATAGCTTTTGAAAAATCGAGATTTTCCACATTTTTTTTAGCATCATCAATAGTCTGATGAAACTGGAAGAGAAACCCTCCATACAGACTCGCAACAGAAAGAATAGTTTCGATTGATTCATTTTTCCAATTGGGAAGATGGGGGGACACAATTCCTCAAATTAGCGATTCATTCTTTTTTAATACCATCACTAGTTTTTCCATATTTTCGGGAGTATACCCTCGTGGTGACTCTATTTTCTTAGTTAGAATATCTTGATATGTCGCTGCCTTGATAGTAGGCTGACTCATGAGAGAGACCACCTTTTGTTTTTCCATTTCTTCTTTTTTCGTTTGTTCTTGATTGTAACCTTTACTATAACCACCATTTGATCAGGGTTCAAAGAACCCCTTT
>JANOWM010000017.1:0-1577 GCA_031417875.1 Candidatus Altimarinota bacterium | reverse complement strand
GTGAGAGTAGATCTATAGTATGGTTTTTCTTTGATTTTTCAAGGCTTTCTGATATAGTACACATAGAATTCACTTATAAAATTTCTTATGACTGTTCGCACTCGTTTTGCTCCTTCGCCAACCTGATATATCCATATTGGATGACTTCGTACGATTCTTTACTCCTATCTTTGGGCAAGAAAAAATAACTGACAATATATCCTCCGTATCGAAGACACAGATCGTACTCGACTCGTAGAATGAGCAGTTGATGCCATACTCGAGACACTCGATACTCTCGAGCTCACTCCGGATGAAAGTATCAAGCACGGCGGTCCATATGGACCGTACGTTCAGAGTGAACGACTCGATATATATTCTCCAAAACTCCATACCCTCTGTGAAGAAGGAAGTGCTTATTATTGTTTTTGTACGAGTGAACGCCTAGAAATACTCAAAAAAGAACAAGAAGAACTTCATCTTCCTCCGAGATATGATGGTCACTGCCGACATATCCCGCTCGAAGAAGCGAAAGATCGTATCAAAAGCTGAGAAAAATATACCATTCGTCTCAAAGTTCCAAAAGGAGAGATTCTCATCTTTAATGACCTTATACGTGGTCGTATCGATTTCAATACGAGTGAAGTCGATGATCAAGTACTCCTAAAATCTGATGGTTTTCCGACCTACCATGGCGCGATCGTCATCGATGACGATATGATGAAGATCTCCCATGTTATGCGTGGGGAAGAATGGATTAGTTCTATGCCAAAACAAATTCTCACAGCACGCGCTTTGGGAATTACGCTTCCAGAGTATGCTCACCTCCCAAGTGTTCTTTGAAATGACGGAAAGAAACTTTCAAAACGAACAGGAGATGTTTCGGTAGCTGAATATCTCAAAAAATGATATCTCACCGAAGCTCTTCTGAACTTTCTCTCACTTCTTGGGTGGCATCCAAAACAAGATGAAGAAATCATGACGATGGAAGAAATGATAGAAAAATTTGAAATTAAAGATATTCATAAATCTGGGGCTATACTTGATCCGATAAAACTCGATTGGATGAATGGAGAATATATAAAAAAAATGGCAATATGAGAACTCCATGCACGCCTTTCAACGTTTCTCGAAACATATGAAACCGAATTTTATAGCGAAGTATTTAGCCAGGCAAATTATGAATTCAATGCTCGTATACTTCATGAATTTCAGCCTCGCATGAAACGATTTGATGAATATATCCTTCTTTCAAAAAGTCTCTATAATGAACCATTAATCCGAAAGGATCTTCTTGTAAATCCAAAGATGAAGGTAGAAACAGAATCCGAGGGAATAGAATCACTCATGTTTATCCTGACACTCCTAAAGAATATCGATGATTCTTCGATAGAAAGCATAAAAACACCAATAATTGAAGCCATCGCTCATGCTTCTAAAAAAAATGGACAAATACTTTGGCCAGCCCGAATAGCCCTTTCGGGAGAAGAGTTTTCACCAGGAACATTTGAACTCATCTATATACTTGGACGTGAAAAGTCAATACAAAGAATAGAAAACTACTTGAAAAATCTTTAATTTCTTTGTATAATAACAAC
>JANOWM010000016.1:0-2412 GCA_031417875.1 Candidatus Altimarinota bacterium | reverse complement strand
CAACACGGTCTGGGATATAAAACTCTTCTCAGATAATAGTATTGCCGTTGCATGACAGTTTACGACGATCGTATGAGCTGCGAGAAACCGACTCGCAAAGCTCTCATATACCTGATGACTCGATGGAAGCTTTACTCCCAATTTCAATGGAACTATTCAAGTCATCTCCATAGATGCCAGTGATAACCTCTTTGCTGGATGAGCATTTACCACTATGTCAGGAACCACCAGAAACCGTATCCTCAAACTCTTTTCTACTGGATGACTTGATACCATCTTCAATCCCAATGCGAATAATATAGTGTATGGGATTGCAAGAGATATAGATAATAATCTTCTCATATGAGGAGCCTTTACATCACTTTCGGCAAAAACTATTTCTTACTTTTCTTGGATATGACTCTATGATGGGGACATCTTACCACCACTCATACTCTCATGTTCTATGAGTGATGATACACTTCTTCCTATCTGAAATTTTACCATTACTACTACGTATAGGGATACGAATGCTGCTATCAATACTCTCTGAATTTCTGCTTCACTTGAACCATGGACAGGATGAATCTGGGATACTGATATTTTGACTTCTTATATTTCATGAACTACGACTGTAACGAGTAACACAGGAATTTATACATTTTCTTGAGTTCCATTTGGAAAATACCGATTCCGACTCTATGTCCCAGATGTATGGTGAAACGCCTCTGTACAGGAATCTATATTTTATATCGATGGAATCGAGTGGGAAATAAGCCAGGATAGTGTAAATATAGGAAATATTGTTTCATGAATACAAGAAACATCATATCCGAGTGATGAACTCACAATTACCGTAAGAACGGTATGAGCTGGATTTGATATTGTCATGAGTGGAGCAACATTTGCTTCTGGATCAAACCCGACGATTCCTCACTGGAATGGTTCGAATGGTTATGGATATGAAGCGTACAATGGAGGATACAGCGGAACACTTTCGAGTTTTTCATGAGGAGTGAATATTGCTTCCGAATTACCAAGCATCAATATAGATGGAGATAAAAATATCTATACCTATCGTATTCAGTATGGAGTTCTCGTCGATGCCATGCAGGCAAGTGGTGACTATAGAGGCACGGCGAGATTCACGCTCAATCTCAATTATTAATATCGTTTTTCTTGTTTTCCCTCTTTTTTTCTATATATTCATCTCATGACACAAGATGAAGCTTTCGATATACTTTCGATGGGGTATAATGTTTTTCTGACGGGTCCAGCAGGATCAGGGAAGACATTTTTGGTAAACCAATTTATCACCTACTGTCACGATCATGATATTTCAGTTGCGATCACTGCCTCGACAGGAATTGCAGCGACCCATATCGGGGGAGTAACTATCCATTCATGGAGTGGAATGGGAATCCGTGAGAGCATCTCTGATGAAGATATCCGAGATATCATGACCAAAGAATATCTCATGAAACGTTTTCTCAAAACGCAAGTTCTTATTATCGATGAAATTTCCATGCTTTCAGGAGAATTTCTCTCATCACTGGGTAGACTTCTCCAGCGGGCTCGAGTCTCCATCGAGCCATTTGGTGGAATCCAGATTCTTTTGGTTGGTGATTTTTTCCAGCTTCCTCCAGTGAAGAAAGAATGAGAGATTATGTTCGCTTTCGAGCATGCTTCATGGAAAGAATTTCGTCTTCTTTTTTGTGTTCTTTCATGACAATTTCGTCAGTGAAATGATCCACTCCTCACGATTCTTTCAGAAATCCGTGCATGAAAAGTTTCTCTAGATTCCAGAGATATTCTCAAGTCGCGTCACATAAGTGTGAAGTCAGAAGATCATACAGAGCTTTTTACTCGAAATCTTTCGGTCGATACATATAATAAAGAAAAACTTGATACGATTGCTGGAGATATTTTTCTCTTTCATATGCAGTCAAAATGAAATGAAAAGCTCACTGAAGCCCTCAAAAAATGATGCTTGGCACCAGAGCTCCTTACCCTCAAAAAATGAGCCCGTGTCATGTTTGTAAAAAATAATTTTGAAGCTGGATATGTGAATGGTTCACTCGGCCATATCATCGGGCGACATGAGAGCTCTCCTATCGTCGAGCTACTTTCCTGAGAAAAAATCATTGTCGAACCAACGAGTTGGTCCGTAGAAGAAGATGGAAAAATAAAAGCATCTATTATGCAAATTCCGCTTCGTCTCGCATGGGCAATCACGATCCATAAGAGTCAGGGAATGACGCTCGAGAGAGCAGTAATGGACCTTTCCGATTGTTTTGTCCCCGGTCAGGGATATGTCGCGCTTTCTCGTGTAAAATCACTCTCATGACTTACGCTCAAATGATTATCAGACAAAGCACTGGAGATTGACCCGAGAGTTCATGCGTATGATCGAATGATGAAAAATGCTTCAAG
>JANOWM010000015.1:0-1595 GCA_031417875.1 Candidatus Altimarinota bacterium | reverse complement strand
CTGATAGAGAAATATGGAGTTCATGAGGATATGGAGCGCACTGCCATGGAGAAACTGATAGAGAAAGAGTTGCCCCAGGATAAATGGAATAGTCTCGGGATGAAAAGGTATCCTATGTAGACCGAAATATCCGATCAGCACCTGAAACTGAGATCAGAGTATCGCAACAACCACCGACACGGCGATAAGAAGATGCGAAATAGATTTTGTCGGATAAAATGGAAGTGCGTTCGAAAAACGAAATCGAAATGGAAGCATAGGAGGAAAATGGATGATAGAAGTGCTAGATTCCGGGTCAAGTCCGGAATGACAGGGACAATAAAAATCCCTACCATTGTAGGGATTTTTGAGTTTTTTCCAATTATTTTCTCAAATCGAGTTTTTCGATGAGGGTATTGTAGCGAGCTTCGTCCTTCTTCTTGAGATAATCGAGAAGTTTACGGCGACGAGCTACCATCATGACGATTCCACGACGTGAGTGATTATCCTGTTTGTGTTCTTCGAGGTGACCTTTGAGGTGTTCGATACGAGCAGTGAGAATGGCTACCTGGACTTCTGGCGAACCAGTGTCACCCTTGTGAGTCGCGAACTTCTCCATGAGGGATTTCTTTTCTTTATGATCCATAAGTTGAAAGAAAGTATTTTAGATAAAAATGCAAAACCAGAAAATACACCAGTAATACGTGATGATTATATGAAAAAGTGAGAGAAAATCAAATTAATTGTCGTGGATTCAAGCAAATCGTCATTCATTGAGGGTTTTCATAACTTCATTTGGCTGGAAAATTCTTCCATTCATAGCGATGAACACTCCATGAGGGATAAGTGACAGATGAGCTATAGCAAACCCGAGATTAAAACCGGCATCCGACGGGGAAAATCCAGCCATTGGGAACATAGATCCTGTGAGGATAATTGTTTTTTCTATCTTTCCAAGGTGCGCTTCGAGATATCTCGCAGTATCAGGCATAGTATAGGTTCCATGAGTGATAAGTACAAGAGAATCTTCGCTTTCCTCGATGATAGAACATAATTTTTTTCTATCCTCGTTTGTGATATTTCGGGAGTCTTTCAAGCACACTTCCTGTGTCACAAAAGTAAAATATGGTTGAAGTGATTTCAAATAATCAGGAATACACGATGAAGCAGATGGCACGACTGTGTCATCTTTTGATGAATAGACGGAGTCTATCGTTCACCCAGTAATGAGAAGAAGTATTTTTTTCATAAAAACAAAATTATAAAACCTGCCTCAGCGCCGTTATATTAAACGCATAATCCATCTTGGTTGAACCAAGAATCCCCAGATATCAGGTGTACCCATTTATCTCGATTTTTTTTACTATGATAGTCGAAGTTTCGAGCTCTGGAAGGACATTTTCTTCACCGATAAAAAGACTCACTTTCGGTGAAATATCGAGTCATGCGAGGACATCGAGAAATTGGTGTTTATTTTCGAGAAATTTGATTACTTGGTACATTTCTTCTCCGATCATCCCTCTATTGCGATCCATATAGTTCGAGAGTCCTACATAATACGATGCCCCGAGATTTGGAATGGATGCAAAAGTAATCTCGCCGGTAATTTTTGTGAG
>JANOWM010000014.1:0-1740 GCA_031417875.1 Candidatus Altimarinota bacterium | reverse complement strand
TCTTTCTCTTCATCCTGAAACAACAGTGACAAAAGATTCGTTTTGAATGATTACGAAGGGATTTGTTCACCGAGCTGAACGTGAATTTCAGTCTCTTGCGGAGAGAATTGCTATCAAATATCCAAAATTGCACATAGTTATCGAACATATTTCTACTCGGGAAATGGCGGATCTTGTAGCGAGCGAAAAATATCCAAATTTGTATGGGACAGTGACTCCACAGCATCTTCTCTGCACGGCTCATGATAAAGAATGAGGTCACGCATTTGAGACACATCTTCACTGCAAGCCCACCCTCAAAGATCCAGAAGATCTCATAGCTATCCAAAAGCTTGTTTTTTCTGGATGTAAGCGCGTATTTTTTGGTTCTGATTCTGCCCCACATCCACAGAGTGCTAAGGAATGTGCACACTGTTCGAGTGGAGTATTTTCTTCCCCTATAGCCCTCCAGATTGTCACTGATTGGTGGATGAGTGATACGACCGATGCTTGGTGGAAAAATATGAGTGGAGAATCTCTCTCTCATGAAGAAAAGATAAAACGTCTTCAGTACTTTTTCCGAGAAAATGGAGAAGCACTCTATGGAAAATCACCAAATGAAAAAATCATCACTCTCGAAAAACTCCCATATACGATACCACTCTCCTATGACACTTCCCTTCCTGATCTCAAAATCATTCCTATGTGGGCAGGAAAAGAAATCGGATGGACTCTAAAAAAATAATATGAATATCTCACTCGGCTCTGATCATGCAGGCTTTTCTCATAAAGAGATTATCAAAAAATACCTCACTTCCCTCGGGCATACGGTGAAAGATCACGGAGCTTTTAGTGTGGAATCTATGGATTATCCTGACTCAGCCCATCCGGTTTGTCATGATGTGGTAGATGGGATTTCAGCCTATGGAATTCTCCTTTGCGGAACGGCGAATGGTATGGCGATGACTGCCAATAAATATAGAGAAATCCGAGCCTGACTCTCATGGAATTCTGAAATCGCAACTCTCGTGAGAGCTCACAATAATGCCAATATCCTCTGTATTCCTGCGAGGTATACGACAGAAGATCAGATTATTGAGATTGTAAAAAAATTCCTAGAAACCTCGTATGAATGAGGCCGTCACGAAAGACGAATAGAGAAAATGAAAGTATAACTATTTTTTGAGTATATTCACGAATGTCTCACTCGGAATACTTACTTTTCCGAATTGTTTCATCTTTTTCTTTCCTTCTTTTTGTTTTTCGAGGAGTTTTCGCTTTCGAGTGATATCTCATCCATAGAGTTTTGCCGTCACATCTTTTCTGAGCGCTGATATATCTTCACGAGCGACGACATCAGCTCCGACGAGTGCTTGGATTGCGATCGCAAATTGCGCTTTTGGAATATTTTCTTTGAGCTTTTCGCATATACGTCCTCCGAGATACCTGGTTCTTCCGCGGTGTGCCATCATAGAGAAAGCATCGACGAGATCTCAGGCAACGCGGATATCCATCTTCACGATGTCATCTTGTTTGAATCTGATTGGCTCATAGTGAAGGCTCGCGTACCCGCTCGAGAGGGACTTCAGATCGTCATAGTAGTCACCCACGAGTTCACTCATCGGAATCTCATAATGGAGAATCACACGATTCGCATCGAGGTATGTCTGATTTTTAAATATTCATCTCCTTTCTTGTGCGAGCGCCATGAGATTCCCGATATATTCGTTTGGAGTTATCATCTCGACTTTGGCGATGGGT
>JANOWM010000013.1:0-8831 GCA_031417875.1 Candidatus Altimarinota bacterium | reverse complement strand
CCAAAAAAAAATCAACACTCTACTCACCATTATTTCGCTCTATTCGCAAGGGAAAATACTTTTATTTTGAGTATTTATCTGCTAAACTAGGATGAGAAATTGAAGTTGATTTTTCACTTTTCTCTCTATAATCTTCACACATTATTTACAGTCTTTCTATGCTCAATCAATTTACGGATGAATATAAAAAAATCATGCTCGATGCAGAAAATCGCGCTAAGCAATTTGGATACAAGGAAATTACCCCGGAAGATATCCTTATCCAAATAGCAAAAATCTCAAAATGAAATGTCTATGATTTGTTCTCCTCTTTTGGAATCAGCGAGACTATTCTTTCTGATATTCTCCTGCGTCCTCCATTCGCGCCCCTCGAATGAAGTCGATCTGGTGATTATATCGGTATTTCTCTATCGCTCAAAGATCTGATCGTCCTTTCGATGAAAGTAGCAGCGAGTTTTAACAAGTCTCAAGCATGAGTTGAAGATTTTCTCATAGCACTCTTTCGTGCGCAGACAGAAAATTGGTTTTATCAGCTCCTTGATTTTATCGGAATTAGCCCGAAAGATTTTGAAAAAGAGCTGACAGATGTGAATAGACTTATCGGATCAAATGATAAGACAAAGTGAGTATCCGGTCAAAATGGCATCTTTGGTCCGATCGAAGAAATCATGCACATGATCGAAGATACGTTTGGAAATATAAAAAATATATGACAAAATCAGGATGTGAAATGAGCTCCAGGCAGTCCATTTCAAAATAATCCCCCACAAGAAAAAAAAGAATCAGATACACCAGCGCTTGATTTTTTCGGAACGGATCTCACACTCGAAGCGAGAAATAAAAAGATAGACCCAATTATTGGTCGAGATATTGAAATCGAGCGTCTGGTTTCTATTCTCAATCGAAAAACAAAAAATAATCCATGTCTTGTCTGAGATCCAGGTGTCGGAAAAACGGCAGTGGTTGAGTGACTCGCACTTCGTATTGCTCTCTGAAAAGTACCGTTTGCCATGCAATCAAAACGTATTATTTCTTTGAATCTTTCCGCGATGGTGGCAGGAACGAAGTACCGTGGAGAATTTGAAAATCGTATAAAGATGGTTATCGATGAAGCATCAAAGCTCGAAAATGAGGTCGTTCTCTTTATCGATGAAATTCATACTATTATCTGAGCAGGATCAGGAGAAGGATCTCTCGATGCAGCAAATATTCTCAAGCCTGCCATGGCTCGTGGAAAAATATGCCTTATCGGTGCAACCACCCTCACAGAGTACCAAAAATATATCGAAAAAGATTCAGCGCTCGAACGTCGTTTCCAAAAGATTGATGTCGCAGAGCCAACACAAAAGGTGGCGATTGATGTTATCACTTGACTGAGATCGAGTTTCGAAGAATTTCATAACCTCATCATCGATGATGATGCAGTATTTGACGCGGTAGACCTCTCAAATCGATATATTACAGATAGATTTCTTCCTGACAAAGCGATAGATCTTATCGATGAGGCTTGTAGTGCTAAAAGCATGTCCTATAACTTTGATTCCTCCGAAGTTTCTGAGATAAAAACGAAGATGCAAACAGTTCAAAAAGAAATGGAAGAATTCCTCATGTCCCAACAATATCAAAAAGCTCTCTCAAAAAGAAAAGTACTCGAAGATCTCTCGATTGAGGCTGATAAAAAAAAGAAAAAAAGAACGGTTCCAAAAAAGGAACGTCTTCATATCATCGCAAAAGACATCCAAAGAGTTATCCACCAAATGACATGAGTGCCACTCAAAAATCTCGAAAAAGAAGATCTCGCACGTCTCAAAGGACTCGATACTATTCTCAAAAAACGTGTCATAGGTCAAGATGAAGCTATTACCTCTATCGTGAGCTCTCTAAAGCGTTCTCGAGTCGGAATCTCCAATCCAAATCGTCCGATTGGTTCATTTCTTTTTCTTGGTCCGACATGAGTTGGAAAGACTGAACTGGTAAAGGTGCTCGCTGAAGAATTTTTTGCAGATCCAAAAGCACTCATAAAGATCGATATGAGCGAATTTCAGGATAAATCAAGCGCGTCAAAGCTCATCGGTACAACTGCATGATATGTGGGATATGAAGATGGTGGCATGCTCACTGAGCGTGTACGCAGAAAGCCATATTCTATAGTTCTCTTTGATGAGATCGAAAAGGGAAACTTTGATGTCTATAATCTGCTTCTGCAGATTCTCGAAGAAGGAAGTCTCACTGATGGAAAATGACGGACAGTGAATTTTAAAAATACTATCATCATCATGACGTCCAATATCGGATCAAGTGAGTTTACTGATAAGGCAGTCCAAATCGGATTTTCTACCAGTGAAAAAGAAGAAGCACAAATTATCGCTGATTATGATGTGACGAAAGAAAAAGTCATCAAATCACTCTCAGATGTCTTTACTCCAGAATTTCTCAACCGTATAGATAAAACTATCGTCTTTCGTCCGATTGATAAAAAAATACTCAAAAAGATCATTACCCTTGAGCTCGATCTCCTTGTTACCCGGCTTTTACAGATTGGGATAGCTATCACCTATGATACAAAGGCCGTGAGTCATATTCTCGAAGAAACATACAATCCCGAGTTCTGAGCACGACCAGTGAGGCGTTATATTCAGGACAAAATCGAGGATGCTATCGCCGATCAAATACTCACAAACCCAAAGAAAAAGACGCTTTCATTGACGGCGGAGAAAAATAAGTTGACGTTTAATTGGAAGTAATTTATAAATAAATTTGACAAATAAAAATAATATGTATTATTGAGTTAATTACTTCTTAATACTTGTTATATGAGTTTTCGTTTATTGGTTGCTGTGAGCCTATGCGGGATATTTGGATATACACTTTTGGGGCTCTCAGTAGAGAATCCTATATTGAGCGTATGGGTGAGTTGTGAATGAACGGTCGTGACTCGTACGAATGTTGGGAAGCTCGAAATTTCTCATGTTCGCCCAAATACTCCAGATTGTCGTGGTCCAAAAGTAGATGTTTCTCGTGAGATAGAATTTGAGGTCAAAGAGGCTGAAAAAATTGCCATTCTTTGAACTACAGAAGAAGAAAGTGATATCACAGTCAAAAAGCCATGAATTCTCCTCGACCTCAAGCAAGCCGATATAGTCGCATATAGACTCGAACATATGAAACAAAATCAAATTCGTTACGCCAATGCTATCAGAAGTGTTCGTATGAGAAATGCAAAATCAAAAGAGAGTCGTACGAATGCTTACCTGATGAAAAATGATGCGGTGGTAGTAGATGGAAAAGAGACTGGATGGGTAAGTACCCAATGAGCAATCATCGAAGTCTCTGATACTCGTGAAAATACGGTAACAGCAGTAACTACATGAAAAGCAAAAGGGTATATAGCAGCCAAGTATCTCCGTGATGCTAACCCGAGTGATCTGGTTCGTATTCGTCAGGCAGATAATGCATACTGGAGTGACGTGGCCCATGTAAATGCTGAGAGATATCTCAATGTCCGTTCTCATCCATGGATGGGAGCTCCTATTGTCATAACACTCGGTCGAGGCACTTCGCTCTATGTTGTCTCTACGGTCGATGATTGGTCCGAAGTTATATCCGATGATCGTAGTATCCGTGGTTATGTAAAGAGTAAGTATCTCACAATTGATCTCGCACAACGCACAGAAATCGAACCACTTCTAAAATAAGGACAATTATGGTTTAATAAATGCTCAAAAATACCTCTTCTATGTATAAAAGAGGTATTTTTTCATTATATTTGCAAGAGCAAGAACAATAGAGTATACTAAATGGGTATTAATTTCTTTTTATGTCTACCGCTATCGAACAGCTCTATATTTTTGAAGGATTTTCTGAATCCGAGATTGCCTATTTTCTTCTTATGAGCCAAACTCATATGTACAAAAAATGAGAAATTCTTATGAAAGAAGGTGATCCATCAAATGGATGTGCGTATTTTATAAAGTCATGACATGCAAAAGTAATGACTGGAATTGATGAGATAGCCCTTCTTGGGCCTGGTGACTTTTTCGGAGAAGTGGCACTGATTACCGATGAATCACGAAATGCGACCATCGAAACTATCGATAACCTCGAAGTTCATGTGTTTCTCAAAGAAGATTTTCTCGTTCTACTCAAACGATCGAAACATTCTGACAAGATAAAGGCAGAGATTCTCTCTCGGATGAAGGATAGAGTACAAAAGTAAAACCTTCTTTATTTTTTAATCCCCTGAACGTATGTGACAATATTTCACTAAAGAAGAAAAACAATTACTGGGCATAGTAACAATATGTCCTAAGTGCTTATATGTTTGAGCACCAGGAGTTTGATCAGGTGAAACAAGGGTTTGTTGTAGAAAATGTAGTGGTGAATTTTTAAGTGACGAAGACTATGATGAGAGTAAGATAGAATATATCTGTCCTGTAGTGCTAGATTCATATGAAGGAAAAGTTCTTTCAAAAAATATTTCTGAAAAAGAACTTATTGAAAAAACAAGAGAGACTGTGCTGTATCTTGAATTTGAAGAGAAGGGTGGTATCCGAGTAAATTTGCTTGTTTGTATTATGTGAATTATATCTGTGATATGTCTTATCTTGTGAATGTTTTTTCTTGGGATGCTAAAGAAAGATGATGAAATTATGGTTTATGGTTCCATATTTCTTTTATGATTCTTTACTATAGCTAGCGCAAAAGTTTTTAAACAATCTCAAAAATATTGATGATTACAAAAAATATTGTTTGAAAAAACTACGCATTAAATATTAAATGTTTACTAAAATCTCTCAGAGAAACTGAGAGATTTTAGGTATAGCTTCTATCTAATACATTCCCATTCATCCACCGTGTGCATGACCTGAGTGATCTTCCTCTTTCTTTGGATTTTCGACGATAAGAGCCTCTGTGGTGAGAAACATCCCAGCGATAGAGATAGCATTTTCGAGGGCACATCTTTCGACTTTCGTCGGGTCGATGATTCCAGCTTTCACGAGATCCTTATATTCATCCATAGCAGCGTCATATCCAAAGTGAGGATCACTATTTTTTGCGACTTCCGCCACGATGACAGCTCATTCTTTTCAGGCATTATCGGCAATTTGACGGACAGGGTAGGAGAGAGCTCGTGCGACGATATCAGCACCAACTCTTTCTTCTTTTGAAAACTTTGCATCCCCGAGCACTTTAGATGCCTTGAGAAGTGCGACTCCACCACCTGCGACGATACCTTCATCGACGGCAGCTTTTGTAGCATTCAGTGCATCCTCGATGCGGAGCTTTTTTTCTTTCATCTCGACTTCTGATGCAGCACCGACCTTGATAACAGCGATTCCACCCGCGAGTTTCGCGATACGCTCTGCGAGCTTTTCTTTATCGTAGTCAGACTTGGTGATATCTATTTGTTTCTGGAGTTCGAGCACTCGCGAGTTGATAAGGTGCTTGTCCCCACCTCCACTGATAACGGTTGTCGAGTCTTTTGTCGAGACGATCGCTTTCGCGTGACCGAGATGGTCGAGAGTGGCGTTTTCGAGTTTGTATCCAGTTTCATCGGTGATGAGGGTTGCACCGGTGAGGATAGCGAGATCGCGGAGCATTTCTTTTTTCTTATCACCAAATCCTGGAGCCTTGATTCCAAGGACGGTGAGGACTCACTTGAGTTTATTGAGAATTATTCCTGTCAGTGCTTCTCCATCGATATCATCGGCGATGATCACGAGCTCTCTTCTTCCGCTTTGCGCGAGAGACTCAAGGACACCGAGGATGTCCTTGAGTGATGAAATCTTTTTATCCGTGATGAGGATATGAGCATCGGTGATACGTCATTCCATCTTTTCACCATCGGTGATCATATAAGGGGAGATATATCCATTATCGAACTTCATTCCTTCGGTCACTTCGACCTCAAGACCAAATGTCCGACCTTCCTCCACCGTGATGACACCGTCTTTTCCGACTTTTTCCATCGCAGAGGCGATGATACGACCGACCTCAGAATCCTGAGCAGATATAGTCGCGACTTGTTCGATCTCTTCTTGAGAATCGAGATTTTGACTCATGCGCGCGAGTTCTGCGACGACGAGAGATCCGGCTTTTTTCATTCCATTTTTGAGCTCGATCGCATTTATCCCTGATCGGATCTCACGAAGGCCTTCCTTCACCATAGCATAGGTCAGGAGAGTCGCAGTGGACGTTCCATCTCACGCTGCATCATTGGTTCGTGAGGCGGCTTCCTTTATGAGTTCAGCGCCCATATTCTCGATCTTATCTTCGAGTTCGATCTCTTTCGCGATCGTGACTCCATCATTGGTGACCTGAGGTGCGCCATATGACTTCGAGAAGATGACATTTCGACCTTTTGGTCAGATAGTCGCGGATACGACCTTCGCGACTTTTTCCATTCCTGAGAACATTTTGAGACGAGCTTCGTCTCCGAAGTGAATTGATTTTGACATAATAGTGTTTATGATTATATTATAAATATTAGTATCTTATATCTTATTTTATGGAATTTAATTCTGCATGAGGAGGTAAGCATAATGAACGAGTTCATTTGATGATTAGGCTTTCAAAAATGAGCGAGTTTTCAGAATCAAGTATGCTTATGACACATTATTCTGATAGAGCCAGACATATATTTTTTTGAATATTGGCTTCTCGTTATTGATCGCTCCGTGAATCTTATAAAAAGTGATGTTTTGCATGAGAAATTCTACCCTTTACAGATTTTGTAAGGCTGAATATGTATGACCCAAGCTTGTATACTGATTTGCCGAAATAGTTATCTTAGCTTCGCTAGTATATACTCAAACGCCACGATTTTATAGGTAGTATCTCCGACCTTCACATCATCACCAGAGTATTGTCCTGATATCACTTGGTCTCACTTTTTGAGATCAGTTTTTATTTCCACTCCATTTTTATCAGTTTTTCCAGGTCATACGGCGATGACCTCATAGAGTGATGGACGTTCTTTGTTGGCACTATCAGGGATGATGATGCCCGATGCTGTGATCTTATCTGCCTCGACCGGGCGGAGAAGGACTCGATCTGAGAGGGGAGTGAGTCTCTCGATCATATCATGAGAAATGCTCATAGAGAATTAAAAGTTAAATATTAAAACACAAAAGTGAGAGCGGTTTTTGTCATCCCGTAGGAATCTCTTTCTCTTTTGCTTAGGAGAAGAACGTACATGCATCTCTTAAGATGATTTTGAAAGGGATTCCTCCGCTTCGCTCGGAATGACAAAACAATAGAATGTTAGGGTAAAGTATAGTAGAAATGCTCAAATATCCAAACCGGTTACGAATATTAGCACTTGAATTATATATGTGCTAATTGTTTAGTCAAAATAATTTTTCCATTTTACTAAAAAATCTCTTGCGTTTCAAAAGAAACCTGTACAATTAAGTTGTTCGATATTTTTTATCTTTTCGTCTATGTATACTGGTAGTAAATTGGGATATAAAAGTATAAGATTTTTCTCGTTACAAGATATAGATGTATCTCCTCATAGAAATAAAATTTGAAAAAACACAGAAGGAGAAAGAATAAATGATTTACGAATATGGGTTATTACTCGATTTATGGCTACTATTCTCGGAAAATGAAATGAGACATGAGAGCTCGGGATGGTAGCAAAAGCGAAGCTTCTTATATTAGGCGAAAATACAAAACAACTTATCGACTGACTACTACTACGAGGTCAGGATGGAGAGATCAATGGATGGACTATGTCGTGAGTTCAAGAAAAAGAACTCAGAGAAGCTCTGAGTATATAATAATAGGGGAATAAGATTCCTGCATACGCAGGAATGACAAGCATGTTACACCTGATGCATACTATTTTTTTCGATAGGAGGAATCTCACATCCCATCATCGTGAGGAATTTTTCCATGTGTTCGACGTCACGAGCTTGTTGTTCTTTTCTCTCATGTTTCGCAGTTTTCGTATGAAACTTATACTTTGTGAGGAGTGTAAAGACAAATTGCCAATAGGAGCAGTCAGAAGTCTCCACCTTCCCAATATGTCTGATTTCTTCGAGGAGACGTTGAGAATAAAAGAATTCATTTTTTGTTCCGATATTATCGAGATCTGCATCCTGGATAATACGTTCAAGATGTGTCTTTGGTCTGGAAAATAAAACCGTTGCCATGATAATTCCCTCGATTTTATCGATACGATCAGGCATATGTCATTTATCTGTGAGCCATCTTCGCGCAAGTTTTGCACCAATATGCTCATTTTTTTCATAGCTTTCAGAAAAGCCAGTATCATGAAAGAGTGCTGCAATCTGGATATCTTCGAGATCTTCTCACTCGATTCATTCCGCCATAGCAAGATAGGTTGCACGTTCGTAAACTCATGCGGTATGAGCGGGATTATGGTAGGGGTAATTTTTACAGACTTCGAGCAGTTCGGTCGTATATACTTTTGCTTGTTCGATGAGAGACATAAGTGATAGTTAGATAGTTAGATAGTTAGATAGTGGGATAATTATGAACTATCCATCCAACTACTTCCTAGTCTATCACTTTTTCTTTCTTCTTGCAAAAAAGAGAACTTTTTCTATACTAGTTTGGATTTTTAGTTCTCACTCTTTTTATTATGACTCAAGGTCGTCGTCTCTTTCTTGCCATAACACTTATTGTTCTCTCGTTTGCCTATACATTTCCTTGGGAAAAAATTGGTATTACTCCACCAGCATTTATGGTGAAACCGTATACTCTTGGATTGGATCTTCAGGGATGAGTTGAGCTCGACTACCGAGTAGACCTTAATGCACTCAAAACCCAATCTGGAACGAACTGGAATGAGCAAACAGTGG
>JANOWM010000012.1:0-1804 GCA_031417875.1 Candidatus Altimarinota bacterium | reverse complement strand
ACCCCGAGCGATTTTATACGCTCGAGTTTTTTGATGCGATCAAGGGTTTCAGTAGAATAGTTAGTTTCTTGCATAAAAAAGGATAATAAAATCCCTTCCAATATACGAAAAAGAAGGGAAAAGGCAAAGGAATTTCTAGAGAGAACAGAATCCAGTGTTACAATTGAGAGGTATTTTCGATCAACTGGAACGATTTTTGATTGGCGTACTTTCACCGTAGAGATTCACAGATGAATATCATTGGTTAAGAAGTTCTTCAGCACAAACATTTATAATATTTTCAAAATTTTCTCCTCAATTTGGTTCTTTTTTAGACGAGAGAAATAATTTTTGTCATTTTAGATCAGTGAGTACATGTCTTGAATCACTCGGAGATCAGACAAAAGTATTTACGAGTCAGATTCATCTAATGCTTTTCAACCCTATAGTATCATCAGCGAAGTCATCGATCGTGAGAATAGATGAATGAGGATTGTTAGCTCAAAGAGTATCAAATATTACATGCTGAATTCCTGCAACAGTTGGTCCGCACTCAGTTTGCCATTCTTCTTCAGGACCTGATCTTGTCAGGAGTGGTATTCATCCGTGAATTTCTTTTTGATGAGAATTGCGTGATTCAGGGGTTGTAATAAGAATTACTTCTATAGAGTCATCAATTTTTCCATGGAGAACAATGATTCATCTTTCCTCAAAGAGCTTTTTTGCTTTTTCCTGACCTTGAGCAGATGATAAAAGTGATCGTATTTTGTTTCGAGCTTTTTTTGTTCATTCTGATTGTGTTACTATTTTCAGTCCTTCATTTTTTATATGAGGAATTTTATCGAACGAAGTATGAAAATATTCCAAAAGTTGCTCTACGAAAGTTTTTTCTTTGGCAATTTTTCAGATTTGTTGCCGTAATTCTGGATTTTTCTGGGTGTGATGAAGGTCTGAAAGTGATACCACGAGTTCTGCTGTTCGTTTTTTTACCTGTCTGAGATTTTTTGCAAGAGCTCAGAGTCGAAAGGATGCCTGAATTCCTGGATGATCTGAAATAGAGATTCAAAAGAAATCTACTGAGCTGAGTCATTGCAAAGTGGGTTTGATGGTATGATGACCACATTCGATAAAGAATGGATGTTTTCCTTTTCAAAGCGAAAGGACTCGAATAAGGTCTTCTATGACTTTTTCAGGAATTCAATGAGATTTTGCTTCATCTCAGAAAAGTTGCTCTGCAATTGTGAATTCTGTAGCTAAGTTCATTATCTAAATAGTAATAAGTATTCCGATTCATCGCCATAACTCATAAAATTCTTTTTCTCCTATTTCGTAAGTCTTCGAATCTTGTTTGCTTGTGCCAGGATTAAATATAAAAAATGAGCGTGTCTGTGGATTATATTTTTGTATGAGGACCAAATGGGATCATCCGTCATATTTCATTGAACCTATAATTATATTATTTCATTTCAAGATATTTTTTATACGAATTTTAAAAAACCTATAGTATATCTTCTTTGCTACGAAAGAACAAGCGTGGAGATAATCCATAAGCGCCTTATGACGCCATCCTATTCTTTCATCCCATCCATTATTTTCTATGAGCTCAGAGAGAATATCTTGAGGTGAATCACCTGTGATACTTGCGAGACACGCAGGTCAACATACATTATCCTTCCACTTCGCCTTATCGTTTTCGGAGAAATCCTTTATGAAATATTCTTGCGATACATGTTTCATCGGAAAATGGTATCAAAAAATAAAAGAAATGCAAGAAATTTATGCTCGTATTTCTGGTAGGAGCGCCTTGAGGTCATTGATGATTCAT
>JANOWM010000011.1:0-2873 GCA_031417875.1 Candidatus Altimarinota bacterium | reverse complement strand
CTCATGCCATGACATATCCGAGGGACATAAGGCCACTTCCACTCCCAAAATCTATCACCGTTTTTCACTTTATTTTTTCTTCTCATCCGAGAAATTCGATGAGGTATTTTTTTGCAGCTTCGATTTTTTTATCGTCGAGTTTTTCGAGAAAATCTGTCCAGTTTTTTCCGAAACTAAAGTTTTTCTTGTAGATATCTTCGTAGAGTTCGGCTTTTTTCATAAATGATTTCAAAGAGAGATAAATGAGATTCTGAGGCTTCTGTCATTCCCGCGCGCCCCTTGCGAAGCATGGAAGTACCCTTGGGGTGGAGGCGGGAATCTAGATTCCGTGCTGAGGAACCACGCAGTGACAGAGCAGTGGAACTCGCCTCGGTCATGCTGTAAGCATCTCAGTGTCTACCTTTTCAGAGCAAGATTCTTACAGAACGATAAAAACATTATACGATCCATCTTCCTCTCCATTTCAGAAGAAGAAAGAGTTTGATTTTAAAGACACTGTATACTTGGTTATTTCTGGCAAACACTTCATTTTTATAGAAGAAGTACCATTCATCGGAGAGGATATCCATATTACGAAGTTCTTCAAGTCATTTTTCGAGAAAATCACTATACCCTTCTGAAGTTATCCAATCTGCAATTGGTGGCTCAAATCATTTTTTCCCTCGAGTTATAATACTTTTAGGAACAATTCAGGTTATAATATCTCGCATGAGGATTTTTGTCTGTTTGAGATTCACTTTCCATTTTACTGGAATACGGCGAGCAAATTCCACGAATCGATAGTCGAGAAATGGACTACGAACTTCGAGTGAATGACTCATACTGGCGCGATCGACTTTGACGAGAAAATTATCAGGAATCGTATTGTAGAGAAGATCAAAATCGATAATGGTCTGGACAAAATCTCCATGGTTTTTTTCCAGAAGATAACTAAGTTTTTCTTTTGTCCACTTCTTATACGACTCTGGACGGTAGAGAGTCGATCCTCCGAGTTCACTGTAAAATTCCTCTTGAGAAAATGTCGACACACGAAATGCTTCTTTGAGTTTCGATAGAAGAGACAAATTATTCGAAGTCGCTGGAATACACTTTGCAAAAAATCTGCGTAAGAACATGGGAAGCGCGTAAAGATATTCCATTTGAGCTGCCACTTTATGCATCATATATCCACCAAAAATTTCATCTCCTCAGTCACCTGAAAGTACTACCGTAACATCTTTTCTCGCAAGTTCACTCACAAATGTTGTCGGAAAATTCGAATAATCACCAAATGGCTCATCATAGTGAAAGGCTATATCGTCAATCATTTTCTCAAAATCTCACTCACGAAAATAGGCATGATGGTGATTAGTTCCAAAGGCATTTCTGACGATATCGATATACGGAGTCTCATCGTAGCGACCTTCGAATCCGATAGAAAAAGTATGAAGTTTTGATTTTTCTGTATGTTTGGTCATCTCCGCAACAACGGCAGAGCTATCAAGTCCTCCGGAGAGAAAGGCTCCGACTGGAACATCAGCTGAAAACATACGAATCTTTACAGCATCGGCAAGAAGTGATTTTCACTCGTCTACGAGCCTGGTTCTATCATTTTCAGGAGTGAATACTGGGATTTCATAATACTTTTCACATAGGATTTCAAGCCTTTCGTTTGAAATTTTCAGTTCCAAATTCTGTCCTGCTTCGAGCTTTCTGATATTTTTATAGATCGAAAGTGGTGAAGGAATATACCCAACCGTGAAGTAAAAATCAAGTGCTTCTTTCGATATATTTTCCTTTGCATTGATACCGAGTTCATTATGTTCAAGAATTCATTTGAGCTCACTCGAGAAGATAAAATTTTCTTCATCAAAAAAATAATAAAATGGTTTTTTTCAAAATCTATCTCGTGAACAAAAAAAGGTATTTTTCACTCGATCATAGAGGCAAAATGCCCACATGCCATTAAATTTATTTACGACATCTTTCCCCCATTTATCATATCCAGCGAGTATTACTTCCGTATCGGAATGAGTAGAAAATATATATCCGTATCATTCAAGTTCGTGCTTTATTCCCTCATAATTATAAATCTCACCATTAAATACTATGGTCGTGTCATAGGCATCACTCATGTGAAACTTTTCACTCGAAGCTCATACTCATTTTGCATAAAACATGGGCTGATGTCAGGCGAGAGAAAGATCAATAATCGAAAGACGAGCCTGCCCGAACGCGAGAGAAAATCCATGAGAGAGTGGCGTAATATACGTTCCACTATCATCAGGACCTCTATGAGAGAGAGCGCGATTCATGGCATTGATTCTTTCTCACACATCAAATCAATTGTTGTTTTTCGTGATGAAGCCGTTTATTCCGCACATATTTACAAACTTTTATACCTCGCAAATCCCGCATTTCGAAATCGTCCTTTGAGATCAAAAACTACTCCATCTGGTGTCAAAAAGTCAGCAAGATCGATATCTGTAAATTCACGATGATTTTGTGCAAAAATCACTCCATCATATTTTCCACCAAGTTCAGCCAAAATCTCATCACGACTCATATGAAGTTCATGACAATCATAGTCAGTCAGATATGGAAGATATGGATCATACCCTGTGATCTTTATTCCAAAATCTTTGAGCTCTTTGATCGTTTCCCCTATTTTCGAGTTGCGAAAATCTGGAACGTTTTCCTTGAATGTGAGACCAAGGACGAGGATACTCGCTCATTCGACTTTTTTATCAGACTTGATAAGAAGTTTCACAACTTGATTTGCCACCCAAATAGGCATATCATCATTGATTCGTCTCCCTGCGAGGATAACTTCCGGTGATATTCCGAGTTTTTGTGCGCGCTTCGCGAGATAATATGGATCCACTCAGATGCAA
>JANOWM010000010.1:0-4473 GCA_031417875.1 Candidatus Altimarinota bacterium | reverse complement strand
CGTTTGAAAACAAGCTTGAGGAAATGAAAGCTGATATTTTTCCAAAAGAATACGATGAATTTCTGGAATTTATCAGAACAGTCGCACTGAATGTTGGTGGAATTTTTAAGGAAGAACGTATTGCCAAACTTATGTGAATCTCTCGTAGAAAAGTGAGAAAATACGCACATATCATGACACACCATCATATGATCCGAGCAGTTGGACCATTTTTCCGTGATGAAACCACAGAAATGACACGACATGTCAGATTCTATTTTTGTGATCTCTCGTTTATACAGGCGGCATTATGAATCGGATATTACCATGGTGAAACAAAGCCATGAATTATCGAAAACTTCGTCCTACTGGAACTGGAAAAGAAGCTCTCTGAAAGTCATACTATCTATTTTTATAGGAAAAAATCAGGTGCAGAGCTCCAATTCATTCTCGAAGAAAATGAGACTGGTAAGCTCACCCCTATAGAAATTAGTCTTCGCAATACACAAGCTGTATCTCAAGCAATGAAAAGTTTTGATGCAAGCTATAGTAATGAAGTGGATCACTATATGATCCTGGATGACTCATTTGCCGGGCAGAGTGAACTTTCATGAAAACCGGTAATTATTCTCCCCCATTTCGCTATATAATCATTGATTCTCATAGATTTTCTTTACAAAAAGACGATATTTCATAGACTCTTCTCATGCATCTCGTCATCATGGCGGCAGGAGAAGGGTCTCGTATGAAGCCTCTGACTGATACCACTCCAAAGCCCCTTATAAAAATCTGTGGAAAGACTATCATCGAACACAATATCGAGGGTATTATCGATGAATTTGAAGATATTTTTATGATCGTCGCCTATAAATCCGAATGTTTTCGAGAGTATTTTGGTGAATCATACAGATGAAAAAAGATAACCTATATCGAACAAATTGGGGAAATAAAAGGAACTGGTGCAGCAATTCTTGCACTCAAGTGACACGTCACTGGTGAGTTCATCGTCCTCTCAGGGGATGATCTCTATGCCAGTACAGATATCCTGAAGCTCTGTAAAACTCGTGGATATGCCACGCTCTGTAAAGCTGTCGAACGACCCAGTGAATTTGGAATCTTCGTCATCTGATGAGATGGAAAACCAGAGAGTATCGTCGAAAAACCAGCTGATGAATCTCTTTGAAATCTCGCTAATATCGGAAATCACAAGTTTGACTCTGATATATTTGATGAGCTTGCTTCTCTTCCTCTTTCTCCTCGTGGAGAACTCGAAATTACTGATCTCATAGCTCTCTATATGAAAGAGAAAGAATACTCTGTCGTAGAAGCGACTGGTCGTTGGATCACTATGTGATATCCCTGGGACCTTCTCAGAGCAAATGATGAGATTATCGGGAAATATACTGAAACGACCAATAAATGAGCAATTATTGAACCACTAGTGTCCATAAATGGAAATATTACTCTCGAAGAAGGCGCTATTATCAAATCTGGAACATATATCGAAGGAAATGTCTATATCGGAAAGAATGCTGTCATCGGACCAAATGCTTATATCAGGTGAAATACTCATATAGGAGCACATTCGAAAGTTGGGTCTTTTGTCGAATGTAAAAATAGCTATATATGAGAATACTCGCATATGGCGCATCTTTCGTATATAGGTGATTCCGTTATTTGAAACCATGTCAATATCGGTGGGGGAACCAAATCTGCAAACTTGAGACATGATGGAACCAATATTCGTGTCATGATAAAAGATAAGCTCGTAAATACGCTTCGTCACAAATTTGGAACTATAATAGGAGATGGTGCTCATACCGGAGTCAATACGAGTATCTATCCAGGACGAGCGATACCAACTGGCGGAACGACTTTGCCAGGAGAGATCTATAAATAATTAATCATCCTGCAAAATAACATCCACATGCGAAAGATCTGTGAGGATATCGAGAAGATGGTAGTAAATAGTCATCTCTTCCTTTTTTCGACCGGGCGTTACATGATCAAGTGCTTTTTTGAGGTAATGTGATCCATGAAGAATAATCCGGTCAACATCTCAGTCTGATAAAATATCAAAAAGGGCATCGAGGTTATATCCAAAATATTCTCTCTTTTCTGGAAGTTGTCTAAGGACTTCTTCGTAGAGTTCTTCGATCGTGTGAATATCTTTTCCGTGTATATGAAGTGTATGCATATGAAATAGTATAAGGAAAAACTTGCTTTTTGCAAAAAAAATTCTATACTCCCCGTGTCCAATGCATGTGAAATGTGGGAGTTCCTACAGTTTTCCTGGTCAGAAAGCTAAAAAAGAACGCTTGGACCAATTTATTCTTTCACATATTTTATTATGTCAAAAAAACACGGAAAAAAGTATAATCAGGCTGCAAGCCTCGTAGAAAAGGAACGAGCCTACACTCTCGATGAAGCGGTTGACCTCCTCGAGCGAACCAATACAGTAAAATTTGATCCTACGATCGAAATTCACTTTAATCTTGGTATCGACCCTCGTCAGGCTGACCAACTCGTACGAAGTACTCTTTCTCTTCCTCATGGAACTGGTAAAACCAAGAAAATTGGTGCTTTTACTGATCTCGGAAACGAAGCAGAGCTCAAGGCTCTCGGTGTTACTGTGGCTGGTGGAGACGATCTCATCGACTCTATTCTCCAGGGAAATATCGACTTTGAAATCGCGATCGCTACTCCAGGAATGATGAAGAAAATGGGTAAGGCTGCCAAGGTTCTCGGTCCAAAAGGCCTCATGCCAAATCCAAAAGCTGGAACTGTCGGTGAAGATCTCTTCCCTATAGTCAAAGAACTCCTCGCTGGTCGTTTTGAATTTAAAAACGATAAGCAAGGAAATGTTCATTCTATCGTCGGAAAACTTTCTTTCGGAAATTCAAAACTCCGAGAGAATATCGAGTTCTTCATAAAGACTATGAGATGAGCTCGTCCAGCTGGAGTCAAAGGAAGTATGGTATTTATCAAATCTATTTATGTTTGTAATGCTATGGGTCCTGGGATTCTCCTCGATATGAATATCTAGTCTCTCAATAGCTTTGTAAAAATTCCCGGTCAATAAAATCCCTTCAGAAATGGAGGGATTTATTTTGTTAGCTAGAATTTCCACTCGACTCAAGCATTCACTTTTTTTCCACTGATTCACCCTGTCTCGACTCCAGCAAACCATTTTCCATTTTTTGCAATATTTCATTCGATTCTCGCACGAATCGTTTCTCAGTCTGTCGGACCGAATATATGACTCTGTATCATACGAGATCTTTCGATACTGGCACCCAGGTTTGGACTCGAGTATCCAAGACCGATAGTTTCTTCTGTTCAGAGTGGTCATTTTTTGATAGCGAACGTTCCACCCAATTTTCCATCTGCTCATATGCGCGTCTCGAGTCATCACTTAACTACTTGGTCGCTATACCCTTTTCCAAATGGATTGAGATCGCGAGGGGACATGCTCTGAATATTTGGTGAGACAAATGTCGATACTCCTATTTCTCATGAGAGGGTGGTACTTTCATTTATCTTGGTAGTAGCTCATATATTCATGTTGAGTCCTGCCTCGGCAGTTGTGCCAGTACCGAGACCTCCGAGTGTAGCATATCTCGGGTCTCATGGTTTTGATGTCTGCCCTATGATCCTTGCTCCCACTCCTGCGTATATCATCGAGTCATTTCCTATGTTTTTCTCAGCACGTACTCACGATTGTAAATGAAGTACATTTGCATCGTTCTCACTCTTTTGTCATCCATAAGAGAGGCTCGATTGTGATATATTTCCTTCTGCAAAGGCGCTTCCCTTCCATGAAGCACCGAAATCTATGTCATCCCACCTTTTCCCGAGTGTGACACTCGTCGTCTTTGAGGTGACTCATGAGATGAGTGTTGCCTCACTGTACTTACCTGCAACATATATTCCATTTGTAAATGTATACTGCCCTCGCATTCCTTTTCGGTCATTATAGAGGGTAATATCGACTCCATCACTCGGAAGTGTCCCATCTCGCAAATACGATGAGATATCAGTCTCAGATAGTACTTCTCGACGAAAAGCCTTTGTAAGCGGAGTTTCGACATGCCCGAGAATACGCCCTTCACTATCAGTAATATAGTTTTTTATAGCCACTCCTTTATTAGCAACAGCATAGGTATCAATTAGTTCTTCCATCGTATTCGCCATATAGAGCTTCCCATAATCAGAGACGACCTTTTTCCCACCGATATCGAGTATTGCCACAACATGTCAGGTGCCACCATTTGATACCGTCATAGTACCAGCAGGCACTCACCAACTCTCTGCCATACCTGCGACGGCAACATGGATCGAAGAACATACTCCGGCAGGAACAACTTCTCCACTCCTAAAGGCACTTGCAAGGGCTTGCATACTTTTCCATGGCTTCACTTCTTGGAGGTTTCACGACGCAGCCGTTCACCAGTTGTATGTAAGATTCTGAAGATTTGCTCCGACGAGGCCTAG
>JANOWM010000009.1:0-9615 GCA_031417875.1 Candidatus Altimarinota bacterium | reverse complement strand
GAAAGCGTTTTGTGAGACGAGGCAAATAGCCCGTCGGTCATGGTAAAGAAAAATCCCCAGTTACATGGGGATTTTTCAAGGAGGTTGTACTACCTTTTCAAAGTATTCCTCTTTCGAGGACAAAGGCATTATATCTCTTTTTTTATAAAATCAAATTTTTACGAAAACATTCATCTAGAGAATCTCACAGTTCACCAAAAAAGAAGCAAGAAATTGGAAACTATCCAACTATCTGACTATCCAGCTATTTATGCTCCATCGTATAAATACCATTGATAATTTTGAGATTTCCTTTGAGAATCTCGGCACATCTCATCATCATCACTCGTGATGGTGGATCTTTTTCAGCTTGAGACTGCCAGAGTTTTCCAGCTTCGCGATAATCTCAGGCGCGATATACTCCAAGTGCCCTTTCATAGAGCGTATACATCGTTCGATCCACATAGTCTTCGCTATAACCAACGAGCTCATAAATAGGAACTCAGAGTGTTTTTCACTTAACGGCAATAGTATCGAGCTCGCGTACGAAAAACTCTGGAGTGAGAGCTGTTTTTGAAGCTGCAGAAAGGATGATACGAACATTGTATTCTTTTCATGTTCACTCAAGTCGTGAAGCAAGATTCACGGTGTCACCGAGGACTGTATAGTTAAACCGGTCGTGTGATCAGATATTTCCCACCATGACTTCTCCACTCGCGATGCCTACACGAAAGTCGATCGGATCAAGTCCTCGTTTTAGGATACTCGCGTTAAAATCTGGGAGAGTATCTCGCATAGAGAGTGCTGTTCGTGCTGCACGGACACTGTGATCTTCGTATGGAAGTGGTGCTCAGAAAAATCACATCACCGCATCTCAGATATATTTATCGAGGGTTCCTCACTCTTTTATGAGAATATCTGTCATCTGAGAGAGATACGCACTCATAAGATAAAAGAGATTCTGTGGATCGAGTTTTTCAGAAATGGTAGTGAATCCCGCAATATCTGAAAAGAGCACAGTCACATTTTTTTTATCACCTCCGAGCTTGATATCTCCTCATTTTTTGATGATTTGATCGACGACGTGAGGATCGACATAATGAGAAAAATTTGCCTTGAGTTGTCTTTTTTCACGATCGATGATAAAAAACCGATAAATAGCTGAGATTGGATATGAAAGGATGGATCCTGCGAGAAAAAGTGGAAAAATATCAAAAAGAACTCTATCAACATCATAACTATACCTGAGACTGTAGATGATAAGCACCGGTAGTGCGAGAGCGAGTAGAAGTGCGAGCAGTCCTGGAAGGAGAAAATAGAGACTCACACATACGACTACGAGGAGGATAATAAGTCCTGTTTGAATATCAGATGACCCTCTTTCGAGCATTTTATCCTGCAGTAGTCAGTCAAAATAGTGTGCATGTGTTTCCACTCCATCCATCGGTCAGCCCGTCATCGGAGATTCGACAGAATCATGAATCGCCGTTCCAGATTCTCAGATAAAGACGTATTTATTTTGAAATGTTTTGATCGCACTCACCTTTCCCATATCGAGCGCATCCACGAAAGATATGCGTTGGTACCCACCTATTCCAGTACGACTATCAGGTCATGAAAAAAACGGATTCATCGTAAAAGTTCGTAGATATTGTATCCCTGGAAATGGAGGTGGAGGATTGGTTTTTATGTAAAGGGCGAGCGGGAGCGTATCGATGATGAGATCATCTGGCTTTGCTGTTTTTCCTACTTTCCAGTCTCTATACGGTGCACCAGAAATATCGACATGAGTAGTGCGGCTAAATCCTCCATCGTTCATATCTACGAGTCACCATGACGCATCCTTATAGACTGAACGGGGAACTCATGAACAGTTCTTATATGGCCCAGTCGTATCTTTTGTACATTCGGGGTCTTTTTTATACTCACTGGCAATAACGATATTTTTATATTTTGAAAGGGTTTTTGCAAAAAGTTCTTCATCTTTATCAGCATTTTCGAAGATAATATCGAATGCAATTCCTTTCACTCCTGCTGCCTCCAGTTTTTCAATCAGTGTAACGTAGTAGAGCTTCGGGATGGAAAGCATTTTGAGGTTTCATTTTGCCTGAAGTGCATTTAGAGACTCATTATCTATGCGAATAATCGCAATATCATTTGAAGGTCGTTGTGTGTGAGTATAGATCTTATCTTGCCAGGTATCTTTTCCCGTTCTATAGATAAAAAACCCATTGATAGCACTTCAAAATTCCTCTGAAAAAAGGACAATTCACCCAAATATCATACTGAGTGTAAGAGCAATGACAATAAGAATGTGCTTGAGATTTTGTAACATTTGTATACTATGGTGGTATCTTTCTCTACAATAACACTTTTTTCTCTTTTATGCAAAAATCGACACTCTTTTCTCTCATTCGCGAAGAATTAGTGCGCGCGACTCTATTTGCATTATTTTTTCTTTCTCTCATGTTTTCAGGATTCACAGCTATGAGCTACGCGGCAAATGACGGTGGAATATTCGGAACTATTTTGAATAAGATACTCTCAAAACCATGGGATGATCCGACCAATGACGGAACAGTAAAAAACGCTCTTCAACTCGGATGAAATCCAGCAAATACCTATACTCCTATCGGTACCAATCGATCATGTGGATGAAACCAGTGTATTTATGGATTTACCGCTGCCGGAGATGTTAAGTGTCGTTAATTTTTTTCTATGAAACGTTTTCTTATTGCTCTCGTCTCGCTCGTTTTTGTCGGAACAACTTTCGCGCTCGTCGCGAATCTCTTCCCGAATACTCCAGGATTCGAGCGTATACCCGAATGAGTCAAAACCATCGGCGGATCACTCGCGAAAATACTCGGTGTCACCGATATTAGCAATTACGCATGAGATGGAACGGCTACAAATACAGAAAAACTCGGTGGAAAGAGTGCTAGTGGTTATCTACAAGTCTCTACTGATTGCGGTGTATGAGAAGTGATCGGAAGTATCGATACTTTTGGAAATCCCGTCTGCCGAACAAAAACTGGGCTTCTCACTTCACTCGGGAATATCATCACGAGTTCTGGAACTACCACCGTTTTTCATGCCAGTGGTTCCTCAGAAATCGTCGCAAGTCTTCCATTTAATATCGTAAATGGTGATATTATCGATACAGATACAAGCGGTGCCGCGGAGATAGTTTTTACTGATAGCTCACTCCTCTCGCTCGCCTACGATACGACTCTCGAGCTCAATCTCTCATACGATCTCGGTGGTCGACCGATCGCAGATGTTATCCTTGCCTCCTGAGACCTCTGGTGACGAATACTCACTGAAACCGGAGTATACAATGTCGGAAATGGCGAATTTATCGCGTGAGTCCGAGGGACATCGTTTCTCATGACTGGAAAAAAGTGAGTGACCATCTCTCAGAATCCTGATAAAACATGGAATATAAGCGTTCCTGCTATCCCCCTTCCTACGAACTTTACACTCGTTCATACATCTCTCCCTACCGCCACTCCTGTCAGCTGTGTATGAGGAGTGACTACTTCTATAGGAACTGGGCAGACTATAAAGGCTACATCTGTCGGATGTGATACCCCTACCACAGAGAGTATCGCGACCCTCTATGCCAATCCTGTTATCCGCGAAAATACCGAACGTGATATTGCTTATCTCGAAACACTTGTCACTCTCTCTGGTGGGTTCAATGCTAGTACGCTTAATATTCCAGGAGGTACTACTCTCAATCCGATAAATACCCAAAATACACTCATAGGATGAACTGAAAAGCTCGCAAAAATCGCAGATGAACTCTGAGCGACCTATCCTCAGGGCACTACTATGAGTAATCCACTCTGTGGAAATGCTGGAGGAAACGGTACTGAGACATGGTTTCCACGATTTGGGTGTCAACCATCTGATATTCTCGCTATTGGGGATTTTACGAAGGGAGATTATAAAATATACACACGATCATCACTCGCCGAACCATTTAGTACAACCGGCATCGCTCCATCAGGAGCATCAAGCTTTGATAGTATACAAAGTACGAACTTCTTTGCGAATGGCGCAAAAATCATGACTAGTGGACAGAATCTGTCATATCCTCCAGGTGAAATAGATGCTCAAATATGATGACTCGCTGGGAGGACGATAGAGATTGAGTTGGTGGAGCCGGTAGAATCAATAACTGGTGTACGATACCTATTATTTGAAACAAACTCAGTCAAAGCATATTTCCCGACTAATAACAATACAATGTTGTTACCGGGATATACGAACCTTGAGGAATTTGGAAAGAAACTATTTTCTTTTAAGAGATGAGCTAATTCTGCCACTAATTTTATTATTTGAAGTCAGTATATTTCAAGTTACATAAATCCTATAAAATCTACTATAAAATCCATAAAAATTCGAAATTAATTTGACTATCAAATAAAAATATATATTATACTTTCAGTTTATTTACTTATTCTATAAATTTATGAGTATTCTTCGACCTACAGGTACACTTGGAAAACAAAGCACAGGAAATGCAGTCAATCAAAAAATTGCAGCAGTAACTCTAGCAATCGCTGGGGCATTTAATTCTGTAGAAGCAGCGCCTGTTTCGCATACATTTCTTGGAGGAACAGTTGATCCTATAATACTTGCTCAGTGATGAACAGTAAATATTTTCTTTGGTGATGCTAATAATATTTGATATAACGCTACTGCGGTTCTCAAGCCTCTTACTCCTGAGAACTACAATGACTGGGCAACTATTACTATGGGATCTTACACTGGAAGATTAGACGTTACTGATGTTGCATACAATGGCATTATCTTTATATCAGCCACTGATGAGAATAGTGGATCTAAAACACTTTGGGGTTCGTCTAATAATGAATCACTCAATGACTCTCAATGACTAGAGCTTTTTATAGGAGAAGTCCGAGTTAATGATCAGCCGACTAATCCTGTCCATGAACCAGGATCTCTTGCTCTCGTAGGACTTGGTGCTGCTGGAGCATTTGCTAGCCGTCGTCGGAAAGAAAAAGATGACAAACCAACGGCATAAGTCCCTTTTTTCTCACGAAAATATTTGATTTTTTAGAAAATAGGATACAATATGCTTACTCTCAAACCGAGCGGAGGTAAAAACTCCTTTGAAAAATCCCCAGTTCAGTGGGGATTTTTCTTTGTCGATATTAGTGATTTCGCTTCACGACTCGTCTTTTTTATTCCTTTCTCTTCCTTATGCGAGTTTTCCGTATCTGTCCATGAAGATTTTCGTAAAAATTGCAAAGTTCCTTAATCTTGCAATTTTAGGAAATCAAATGGAATGCAGATACGAGGAAACGAAGCATGGAAGACTCTGAAGACTTTTTGGTACTTTTTTGTCGAAAAAAGTACAGACAAAAGAAAGCGGTTTTGAGGTCACTGAGATGCTTACAGCATGACAGGAACCTAGATTCCTGCATTCGCAGGAATGACAGAGTACAGGGCATGGATCCTTCCTTCGTCAGGATGACGGGTACATAGGAATGACAGAGCAGGATTTCTCCTTCGTCGAAATGACGGGAACTATGAAACACTGGATTATTTATTTCGTCGCGAGTGACAGAACCACGGAGCATGGATCCTTCGTGCCCCAGAGCCTGTCCAGAGCAAAGCGTGGGAATGACGGAGCAGTAGGAACGACAGAGATTTTTTTTGATTTTGAGAGAGAAATGGATATAATGGAGACATGATTTCTCCTCTCACACAATTTGCCATCTCGCATAAGCCAATGTTTTGGGACGTATCACAGAAGTGACTCGAAACTATGGATGATAAGGCAATACTAGAACGAGTATGGTGCTATGGTGATTGGGAAGAATTTAAATACATAGAATCCATTATTGGCAAAGATCGAGCAAAAGAAATATTTATAGAAAGAGTCTGGACTCCTCGGAGTAATATCCGTGAAACGACTATTCATTTATTTCTTCACTATTTCTCGATAGATGTTACACTCTCACGTCCTATCTCCCGAGCAATGTAAACTTTTTCCTCTCCTCAAAGAAGCAAGAAAAAGAAGTTTTTATATGGTCGGCGGAACAGCTGTTGCTCTTCATCTTGGACATAGAAAAAGTATCGACTTTGATCTTTTTTTATCGAAATCATTCAGTCATGAAAGTATTAGAGGCATACTCGAAAGATCAAAACAAAAATGGGATGCATTGCATGTGAGTAATGAATACAATATGACAGGGGTAATTTGAGGTGTGAAATGTACATTTTTCTCTTTTCCATTTGATATTATGGCTGAGATGGATTTTGAGTGAGTCATAAAAATTCCAAATCTCCTCACTCTTGGTGCCATGAAGGCATATGCTCTCGGTCGTCGAGCAAAGTGGAAAGACTATGTCGATCTCTACTTTATACTTCGCAAGCACCATGGAGTACATGAAATCAGCATGAAAGCCCGTGAAATATTTGGATGAAACTTTAATACAAAACTTTTTCGTGAGCAACTTTGTTATTTTGATACTATTGACTATAGCGAAGAAGTAGAATATCTCATCCCCAATCCCCCAACAGACGAAGAGATCAAAAAATTTCTCATAGAAAAAGCTATCGAGGATTAGCCGGCTGCTGCCTCGAGCTTCGCAGTCTGATCCGCTATCGCGCACGCATCGATGATATCTCATAGGTCTCCCATCATGATGACAGGGAGATTGGAAAAGTTTGCGCCAATCCGGTGGTCTGTGACTCGGTCTTGAGGAAAATTGTAGGTTCGGATTTTTTCACTGCGATCTCCTGTTCCTACGAGTGCGAGTCGTGTGGCTCACTCTCTATCATCTCGTTTCTGTTGCTCCATAGCAAAGATACGAGATTTGAGAACTGATATCGCTGTGAGCTTGTTTTGAAGTTGGGAACGTTCATTTTGACACTCTGCGACGAGTCATGTCGGAGTATGAACGACACGAATGGCAGAATTGGTTTTATTCACATGTTGACCTCCTGCCCCACTCGCACGACACGCTGATATCTCGAGATCTTCTTCGCGGATGACGATATCGATATCTTCAGCCTCGATCATCACAGCAACGGTTGCCGTCGACGTATGAACACGGCCATTTTTTTCAGTAGATGGTATTCGCTGAACTCTATGAACTCATGATTCATACTTGAATCTCGCATACGCTCCAGCTCCTCATTCGATTTTAAATATTCATTCTTTGTACCCGCCTGCATCATTCCATGTCTCACTCATGACTTCGAGAGTATAGCCTTCTTTGCGGGCAAAAACTTTGTAGGCTTCGGCGAGCTGGTGAGCAAATATACCTGCCTCATCGCCTCATACTCCTGCTCGTACTTCGAGGATGATATTTTTCTCGTCGTTTGGATCTTTTGGAAGGAGAGCAATCTTTATGGCTTCCTCGAGTTCTGGAATACGCTTATCTGCAGACGTGATCTCACTTTTCATCATCTCGAGCATCTCAGGATCTTTTTCATCTGTGACGAGTGTTTTGAGCTCGTCATAATTAGCATACAAGAGCTTGTACTCACGATAGAGGTCGACAGTTTTTTCAAGAGATTTTTTCTTTTGATTCGCTTCTTTGAGTCTTTTGAGGTCACTATAAATATCGGGGCTTGCGAGCTCCGATTCGAGTGCTTCGTAGTCAGTGATGAGGTTATCGAGTGAGAATTTCATAATTTTTTAAAAAATCATCTGCAAAGCAGGTTTCTATTTTTGATAGAGGTAGTATATATAAAAATCAAAAAAGTCGAGGAAAAAGTCAGATTGCTTTTCTCTCCTCTTTGTCTATAATTTTTATATGTTTACTTCCCTCATTCGTATCTACCATTCGAGTCTCTGTACCCGGGAAAAATTTCGAGATTTTCTCACGTGACTCGCGAAACTTCTCGAGCATGAACACTTTGTATTCGGACTTTCGTATCGAAAAGGTGAATTTACATATTCACTTTCAGGAAATGAAACCGTCATGAAAACATTTGAGTCCAAGCTCTACACAGAATTTTGAGATTTTCAGCTCATCGAAGATAATATGAATCTTGCGAATTTTGATGAGAAAAGATCGGTCATTGCTTCTATTACTCTACAAAATGGTTGGTATTTTCCATTTTGTGAGGAAAATGATGAAGAGAACTCTGATTTTATGAACAAGTTTTTTCGGTCATTTGATACGCTCAATCCCGGAACAGACAAAGTGTCATTTTTTGTCGCGCTCGAGCCATTTGAACCAAAGTGACTTCTATTTTTTCTCTCTACCTGGACAAAAGTCACCATCTTTCGACTCAAACTCCTCATCACATTTTATCGCTACATTTTTGACAAAAGGGCTGAATCTGGATGGAAACAAAAAGGATTTCATTTTTATCATGAAAAACTCGCCGAGGAACTCTTTCATACGAAACTCATGATCATCGTCGAGTCGGAAACGATGAAGTCTGCCGAAAAAATTGCAGAAGGGTTTTTTCATAATTTTTCACTGTTTAAAAATCCTCCGATGAATGAGTTTCACCGTTCTATAAATCCACTCTCAAAGACGAAAAATATCAAAGAGATTATCAAAGAGTGACGATGAAATCTTATCCTTACTCCCGATGAAATTTCCCGCATTTACCACTTCCCAAAAGATCCAGCACGAGAGACCGCACTTCTCAAAATCAATGCGAAGAAACTCGCACTTCCTATCGGGATGCCGATACTTCCCTATACGCTCGACAAATGAGGCCTCGTCGTAGCGTCACATGATCCGACACTTTCTATCTTCGCGGAGTCTGACTATCGTAGTGTCCGTGTCCCGATAGGACTCTATGACGAAGATCGGCTTCGCCATATGTACGTCATCGGGAAAACCTGAGTAGGAAAGAGTAAATTTCTCATCTCACAAATGATCGATGATATCAATTATGGAAAATGAATGGCCGTCATCGATCCGCATGGAGACCTTATCGAAGAAGTCATGATGCATATTCCTGAGGATCGAAAAAATGACGTCATTATCTTTGATCCGACCGATGAAGCGTATCCATTTTGCTTCAATCCTCTCACGATCGAACCCGGAGAATCTAAACAAGTCCTCGCAAAAGGATTTATCGATATATTCAAAAAATTCTTCGGTGCTAACTGGAATCCAAAGCTCGAACACGTACTTCGTATGCTCTTTCTCGCGCTTCTCGATGTCCCGAAGTCAACCGTATTTGACATGATACGAGCCCTCACCGATAAAGACTTTCGCTATATAATGATCGAACATATTCGTGATGATGTGGTACGAAATTTTTGGACCAATGAATTTGCTGGATGGTCACAGCAATTTAATAGTGAAGCTATCATGCCAATTTTGAATAAAGTGGGTCAACTCCTCTCTATCGACATGGTAAAAAATATCTTCGTCTCTCAAGAAAATAAACTCGATCTTCGTGAGATTATGGACTCAAAAAAAATTCTTCTCATCAAGCTCCCAAAATGACGACTTCAGGAAGAGATTATGGGATTTCTCGGTGCCATGCTCGTCACAAAGATATATCAAACCGCGATGGGAAGAACCGGAAGTGATAAAAACTCGAGACAGGGCCGGTGCCGATGACCAGAACGTCGAAATGTTTTTCCGGAGGTGCTTGCATGGTTGTAATGATGCTGTTTCC
>JANOWM010000008.1:0-1665 GCA_031417875.1 Candidatus Altimarinota bacterium | reverse complement strand
AGATAATATCTTCTCAAGGAATACCAAAATTAAAAGCTTCAATAATCCCCTCTTTGCTCATACCTGCAAGATCATAGGCGGTCGGCGAAGAAATAGAGATTCTTTCCACATGGGAAAGCGTTTCAGTTCTTGGAAGGATGGCAACGCCACTCGGAAACGTCACAGAAATATTTTTCTTCTCACTTGTATTCCCTATTTCTGCTTTTTCGGTAAATACTGCTTCTCGTATTTTTCATACATAATTTTTTATAAGGTTTACCTTTATGCTCTTCCCTTTTTTATCTTTTATGAGAATAAACTCTTCTTGTTTTGCCCAATCTGGAATATTTTGTCATTCGAGTGTTCCTGTAAGGATTGCTGGTTGTGTCGTTACTACTTCATTTTCTATAACGTTTGAAACATCGAGAAGTTCTGACACGATTACAATATCTGAAGATACGACATCATCTGCCATTGTCATGGGGATAATAAGCGATTGCACTCCCTGAAGAAATATCGCTGGCAAAAGAATCGCTGATATATACTTATTTATGTCGTGAAGGTGAAAATTCCCGGGAATATGCATAAAGTTGCGCTATATTTATATATAAATAATGCTACCATACTCTTTCTGAGCATGCAAAAGATGAGAGTAGTTTTAAGTATACAATTTTTAGAGAAATGGTGTTATATATTTTGTCAATACTATGATCGCCCTTTGAACGCTGAAAGAAGGGTAATCTCATCAGCATATTCGATAGAACCAGCATGCGGAAGTCACTTAGAAAGTCTAGAAATTGCCACTTTTCGTGGAATATGTTCGATAATATAGAGTGCTGTTGCCTCTCCTTCAATATTTGGATTCATAGCCAGAATAAGCTCGGCCACTTCTTGACTTTCTGTCACCCTTTCAAAAAGTGATGAAAATTGTAGTTTTTGTGGTGTAATTCATTGTATGGGAGAGATGGTTCATCCGAGAACATGGTATTTTCATCGAAATATTCCTGTTCTTTCGATAGAGAGAAGATCTAGATAATCTTCCACTACACATATTTGCGAATTATCACGTTTGGTATCGGAACATATTTTACAAATAGCATTATTTTCATCAGCCATTGCATAACATATACTACACTCGTGGACTTTTTCGTGAAGTACCGATAACGCTTTTGCAAAATTTGCTACATAAGCCCTGTTTGATTTTAAAAGAAAAAATGCGAGTTTTGCAGCCGTTTTTTCTCAAATTCCTGGAAGGAAGTGTATGATATCTATAAGTCGTTTAAGAGCTTCAGGCATATATTATTTAGTCTTGGAGAGTATAGCGACTATCATTTAAAACGAGAAACGTTGGTTTATCCACAGCTTCCATAGTACTTACAACGGGAGAACTCACTATGGCATCGATCGATCGTCCTTCAGCGATTCGAATATCAAGAAGATTTTCTTCGAATAAAAGTTCTCGATATTTGACTTGTAAATGACGAATATTATATCACTTCGTAGCATTTTGATTTAAGATCCAAACATAGTAGACTCATAAAAAAGCGATCATCATCACCGAGAGAATGTACGTTTGGGTGAAAGATAAACGAAAGTGTTCACGTGCTGCTTTTCTCTCAGAAAAGAAAGAGATGTGTCATTTTTTTGCGACGAGGACGTTTGCGTTCATGGAAAATTAGTTTATTC
>JANOWM010000007.1:0-2872 GCA_031417875.1 Candidatus Altimarinota bacterium | reverse complement strand
TTTTTATTATTTTTTTCTATGTCAAACGCGACTCTCATAAAGAGCATGCTCGAAAACGCTGTCCATATAGGACATAAGCGTGAATATTGGTCTCCGAAAATGCGAGATTATATCTTTGGAATCCAAAATGGAGTCCATGTTTTTGATCTCTACAAAACAGTGTCACAACTCGAAGAAGTAAAAGCCGTTCTCGAAGATCTCTCAAGTAAGGGGAAAACTATCCTTTTCGTCGGAACAAAGATTCAGGCAAAGGATCTCGTCGAAGCCGTAGCAACCGCTACTGGACATTTTTATGTAAATACTAAGTGGGTTCCAGGACTTATCACGAACTTTACAACGATCAAAAAACGTATCGCCTACTACAATGAGCTCGAATCAGATCTCAAGAACGGAATGCTCGACGGACTTTCTAAGAAAGAAAAATCAGTGAAAATGAAAGAGCTCGAGAAGCTCGAAGCTGCCTACAAGTGAGTAAAAGACATGAAACGAACTCCTGATGTCCTCATCGTGGTCGATGGACACTATGAAGATCTTTCTCTCATGGAAGCACGAGTTCAAAATGTGACTACAATCGCCCTCCTTGGATCTACAGGAGATATCGATAAGACTACCTATTTTGTCCCATGCAATGTAAACTCTATCAAGGCGATTGCATTTATGCTCGGAGAACTCAAGGGTGCTATCAAGCCTCGTAAATCTGAAGAAAAAAAGCCAATGAGTGGAAAAGTAGAGCGTATGACTGGTCGCGCTACTAAGGAAGAAGCTGACGCAGAATAATTTTATAGGCATCGCTATGGAAAAAGAAATAATTTCAACTATTAATAGTCAGGAACGACTCTCATGAGCACTTTCTTATGTATTTTTTCTTATTCCAGCATTTATGAAGAAAAAGACAGATTTTACCGTCTTTCATATGCGACAATCATTCTTGTTGTTTTTCGTATTTGTGATCGCTTCATTTATCCCGCTTATCGGTGGACTCGTTTCTTTTGTTGCTTTTTGTCATCTTATATTCCTTGCCTGGAAGGCCTACAGTGGCGAAAAATTCAAAATTTCATATATTTACGATACGAGTGTACGTATGACACAAGAATTCTGACTCGAAGGAATGTATTCACTCACCAAATAATTTAATCTCTAATATTTTTCCATATGGTAACACCACAAATGATCAAAGAACTCCGCGAAAGAACAGGCGTCGGTATGTCTGACTGTAAAAATGCACTCGTGGAATCAAATGGTGATCTCGAAGGTGCGATCGATCTCCTTCGCAAGAAAGGACTCGCTAAAGCGGCAAAACGCGCTGGAAACGAAACAAGTGAAGGAAAAATCAAGATTGTCACTGAAGGAAATACTCTCTACGTGGCTGTTGTTTCATGTGAGACAGATTTTGTCGCACGAAATGACGTGTTCGATGCGATGCTCGGACATTTTATCGATATCCGCAAATCATCATCTACAGACGAAGAAGCTATAGCAAAGGCTGAAGAACTCAAAGCCTCTGAATATACACTCAAAGTCGGTGAAAATATGCAAATTCGTACGCTCACGAAGATATCAGGAGATACTCTCGCGAGTTATGTCCACTCAAATGCAAAAAATGCAGCGGTAGTGGTTGCAGTCGCTGGAACCAATCCTGATAATCTCAAGCAAGTCGCTATGCACGTCGTGGCTTCAAATCCTCAGGTTATATCTCCTACAGATATCAGTGAAGATATTGTTTCAAAGGAAAAAGAAATCCAGCTTGCTATCATGAAAGAAGATCCAAAAAATGCTAGTAAGCCTGATGATATCCTCGCAAAAATTATCGATGGAAAAATGACAAAATTCCGTGAAGAAAATGCTCTTCTCACGCAACCATTTGTCGTAAATCCTGATGTAAAAGTCGGTGACTTCATCGGGAAAACTGCGATCACAGCATTTTTTAGATATAGTATCTAGCCCAGTTCATTTTAGAGAGATGAACTCTCTCTATCTAGCCCCATAGCATAATGGTTAGTGTAGCGGTCTCCAAAGCCGTTTATCTTGGTTCGATTCCAAGTGGGGCTGCCATCTTGAATATAACTCATTATTTGAGCAAATTAACGAATCGTCAATGGTTCGTTTTTTTGATTCCAAAGCGAAAACTGGATAAAGAAAAGTGGTTTGAGATTGTATATTTTCGTATGTTGGAAGTTTCTCGAAGAGTATATCAAATATTATTCATACAGACTCCTCATTTTTCTCTTCCTGAAGCATCTTACTTATGTGTTTGAGAATGTTTTTTGTGAACTCTATAAAGTCTTCCTTACTTCTGTCATTGTCATATTTCGGTTTCTGAGTTTTTAGAGAAGTTAGTTTTTGATTTATGTTCGTAAGTTCCTCATTTTTGGTTTTCAGGATTTCAGGAAAGTCGATGAATTTTTCTATATTTCTTACTATCAACATTTTAGATTCTTCTAAATCAGATATTTCTTTTTGATAGCTTATCTTTTCTCTTTCTATCTCGTGTATTCTCTGACCCCATATCTCATCTATTTTATCCAATACTTTTTTCATGTACATTGGATTGAATGTTACACGAGACAGAAAGTCTATCATGGTTTCATTTAATTCATCTCTGCGTTCTGTATAGTTTTTATGTTTTAATCCCTTTCTGCCATTGCATTGATAATAGTAATGAAGCTTTCCATTTCTAGACTTAGATTTATTGGGGGTTAGATGCCCCGTGCAATATGGACACTGAATTACTCTACTAAATGGATATTCAGAATGGAAACGAACACGCTGAGAAATGATTTTTTCTTCCGATTTCTCTTTTCCGTAAAGAATCGTAAGACTTCATTCTTGAGACTCTATAATTTCGATTTTCCCCCTATTTGCTCGATTAAAG
>JANOWM010000006.1:0-2837 GCA_031417875.1 Candidatus Altimarinota bacterium | reverse complement strand
GTCGATGATACGGCACATCTGATAAAAAAAATACAGGAAGTATTTCCACAGGTTGTTCTCCCAAAAACCGGAGATATCTGCTACGCGACCACCAACCGTCAGAGGGCAGTAAAAGTACTCGCCGAAAAAGTAGATGTTGTTGTCGTCGTCGGATCAAAAAATAGCTCCAATTCATCCAAACTTCGCTCGGTTGCTGAAGAAATGTGAAAAAAAGCATATCTCATCGACTCAAAAGATGAAGTCGAAGTGACCTGGTTTGATAATTCAAAGTCTATTTGAGTCACGGCATGAGCCTCCGGTCCTGAAGAACTCGTAGCATGAGTCATCGAGCATCTACGTATACTCGGGGGAGTATTTGCAGAAGAACTCAGAGTAGTGGAGGAAAAAGTCGAGTTTCCATATATTTTAAAAATACAATCCTAATGCCTAAAGTCTGATACGTTGCCATCGTTGGTCGCCCGAATGCAGGAAAATCCACCCTCCTGAATGCTCTCATCTGAGAAAAAGTGAGTGCTATTTCTCCTCGTCCGCAGACGACTCAGCGGTCAATCCCAGGGATTTATACTGATGAGAAAAAAGAAGTACAAATCATCTTTCTCGACACTCCGGGAATCCACGAGGATGCGAATGAGCAATTTGGGAGTCAGAAAAATACGAATATCAATACACGGATCAATTCGGAAGCATTTTCTTCGCTTCGTCAGGCAGATGTAATCATTCGTCTGTTGGATCCGACTCGACCTGTTGGTGCTGAGGATACTCGCATCGATGAAGTCCTTTCTTTTTCAAAAGTTCCAGTGCTTCGTGTCGAAACCAAACAAGATCTCGAAACAAAATCTTACCCATGTAAAGATGTAGATCTGAAGGTCGATAGTATCAACAAAGTCTGATTTGAAATACTTATCGAAAAAATAGCTGAAAAACTTCCAGAGTGACCGTACCTCTATGACGCTGATATGTACACCGATCAATCGATGGATTTACGCATACAGGAAGTTATCCGTGAACAACTCTTTGCAGAACTCGGTGAAGAAATTCCTTATGCTTGTTATGTCGAAGTAGGATCACTTGAAAATGGCGAAACGCTCCTTTCGGTTCAGGTATATATTCACACAGAAAGTGAATCTCAAAAGACGATTGTCGTCGGAAAATGAGGGAAAAAAATACAAGCAATTGGGACACAATCCAGACTGATTCTCGAGGAAATATTTGGAAAGAAAGTATTTCTTGGAATGAAAGTAAAGGTCCATAAAAACTGGAGAAAAGATGAAAAAGTGCTCAGTACCCTCTTTCCAAAAAGATAATGTCCTACGATAGTTTTGCTCATACTTTTTCAGAAAGTCGGAAAAATCATCCTTGGCCTGAACTGGATTATATCATCGAAGATATGAAGAAAATGGGATTTCCTAGTGTCCTCGATATCGGATGTGGAAATGGAAGACTTCTGGAACAATTAAGAATGAAAAGTGAAGAGTGAAGAATGTTAGATACATGGAAATATCTCGGAATTGATAGTTCAGTATGAATGATCGAAGAAGCAAAAAAACGTCATCCTGGGTACGATTTTGAAGTAATGAAAATGACAAGTATAGAAATTGCAAAGCACTTTGATGTTCTGCTTTTTTTGGCATCATTTCATCACCTCGAGACCCCAGATGAACGACTTAAGGTTTTGCAAGATATAAAGCCGCTTCTCAGTCCAAAAGGCAGAGTCTATATGACCAACTGGAACCTTCTGAGTCAAACACGATATGAAAAAAGTCACCGTGGAAATGGTGACTTCGATATCAAGATCGGGGAATTTTCGAGATACTACCACGGATTTACCATATCAGAACTTACGGACTTATTTGAAAAGTCTGGATGGAAAATAGAGGAAAATAGGATCTTTGAAGGAGGGAGAAATATTATTTCTGTCCTTTCTCTTTAATAACGAATCCATCGACACAATCTCGAATATATCTAACCTGCCGATATATACATCCATCTTGTGGAATTTCAAAAATACCACTGTATCATCAGATCACTTTCCAATATTGAAATTCATCGGCACGAGTATTTCATACACCACTGTTGGAAAGTACTCTAAAATAGTCAATCGCACTGGGTCAAATAACAAAAACTGATCAAGGAATTGTAAGTGCTCGAACTTCTCGAAATTTTTGCGCTTCAAGGAGTTCTTTCACATTATTTCATGTTATCGATTGAAGAACTGTATAACCACTTCATTCAAGGAGTTTTCATGTCTCTTGCCTGCGTGGTCATGTCAAAACAAATAAATTTCCCATAACTTGCATTATAGGAAATTTTATTTTTTGTAAAGTTTTTTATTTCGCTCGTTCGAGATATTCTCAGGTTTCAGTATTGATGACGATTGATTCATCTTGGTTTACAAATCCTGGAACACGAAGCTCGAGTCCTGTTTCCAGTTTGACAACTTTATCGACTTTCCCGTCTGCCGTATTTCCAGCGACAGATGGTTCTGCTTCGATGACTTTGAGAGTGACGCGAAGGGGGAGTGCTATACCGATAAATTTTCCCTCAAAAGTCTGGAGATCACACACGAGTCCTTCCTTGAGATACAGTGAGTTATCCCCGACATCATCTTCATGGAGCTCAACTGTCTCATAAGTATCCTGATTCATAAAAGCAAATGTTCCAGGAGATGAGTAGAGAAACTCTGCCTTTGCGCGTTCGAGTATGACGTCATCGAGTTTTTCTTCCGAATCCATGACACGATCGTTCGTGTTTCATTGGATGAGGTTCTTTAGACGCATAGCAACGTTAGTTGCACCACGGCCACCGCGTTTCATCTCATGTTTTACCACGAGAAGGAG
>JANOWM010000005.1:0-2073 GCA_031417875.1 Candidatus Altimarinota bacterium | reverse complement strand
AAAACAGTGAATTTGATGAGCGAAAGCGAGCGAGTTTGTGTCCCCCTCGGAACTTTTGCATACTTTCACCCTCAAGGGGTGCCCCGTGGTTACAAAAGTATGGGAAGAAAAAAATGCAGATATGGAGATCCTGAAACAAGTTCAGGATGACAGGTACAACAGAGCAAGATTTCTCCTTCGTCGAAATGACAGGAAAGAAAATTCTATGGTCATTGAGATGCTTACAGCATGACAGGAACAAACAGGGCATGGATCCTTCGTGCCTCAGAATGACGGAACAGTTAGAATGACAAGGCTATCCAACCATCTGACCATCCAACTACCCCCACCACTTCCTCCCTTCTTTTTCTGTCAGAAAATCCTGAGAGAGAGGCCCTCGAGATCCGGGATCGTATACAGTGATGATGGGACAATCATCTTTACAGTGGATGAGCGAATCGATGAGTTCCCATGTGGCCTCGAGCATTTCCCACGAAGTAAAGAGTGTGTGATCTCCGTCGATCACATCTTCGATAAGTTTTTGGTAAGCTCACTTTGACTCTGGGATATCATCTACACGAGAAATAATCGGTAATACTCATCATTTCTCGTGAGAAGAACGAGTATTAAAGTGTATTTCGATAGATTCTTTTGGCTGTATCGTGATGACGATACGATTGGCGAGAGCATCTGTATGGGGCATTTTTTTAAATTCTATGACGATGTTTGTTTGTTTTTCTTTGAGGTATTTTCCTGTACGGATATAGAGAGGAATTCATTCATACTGTGGAAGGTTTGATTCCACACGGAGTGCTACAAATGTCTCCATACGAGAATCGAGTGCAACATCTTTTTCATCTTTATATCCACGGTACTGTCCAAAAACCACATCTTCACGGATATCTCTAATCGACAAAGACTCAAGAATTTCCTTTTTCATCTCGCGGATATCCTCACTTCTCATCGTTTTTGGACGTCACATGAGGAGGATAGCAAGGGTTTGAAAGAGATGATTTTGTACCATATCCCGAAGAGCTCAAGCTGTCTCATAGTAGCGTCCTCGGTCTCAAACAGACAAAGTCTCGCTCGCAGTGATTTGGATGTTATCGATAAAATCTTTATTCCAAAGTGGTTCAAACAGAGTATTAGCAAAACGAAACGTCATGAGATTTTGTATTCATCATTTCGCGACGTAGTGATCAATTCGGTAAATGTCTTCTTCATGAAAAATATGTGTGAGTGCTTCTTGGAGCTTTCTCGCACTCGAGAGATCCACTCAAAATGGTTTTTCGAGAACGATTTTTACATGTGGAAGATTTTGCTGTATTTTCTGGAAACCTGAAAGAAAGTGTTCGAAAAATTCACTTCCGATAGAAAGATAGATGACGATTTGTGTCTCTTTTTTTATTTTTGGCTGGAAAAACTCCCGAAGCGAGATAAAATCTTCTCATTTTTCGAGATCTACTTTCTTGTAGCAAATATTTGCAATAAATTCATTTTTCTCTTCTCAATACGTTCATTCATCGGAATTTTCGAGATAACCTCGAAATTCTTGGTCAGTATAGTTTCTTCTCCCTGTCGCGATAACTTCGATATTTTTCTCTTCGATGCGCGAAAGTGATGGAAAAATATAGCGTTTTGCGAGATCTCCCGTCGCTCCAAATAAGATGAAAAGTGTATGCGTCATATTAGTTCCAGTCGGTATGAAATACTCCTTCTCGATCCGTTCGTTCATGGGTATGTGCTCCGAAAAAATCTCGTTGTGCCTGTATCATATTCGCACTTGAATCAATAGTCACCATCTGATAAAAATATTGTAAAGCTGATGAGAGAGCTGGGGTCGCAATACTCGAACGAATCAATGATGCGAGTGTTTCTTGGTAGTCACTCAGGTGGGCATGGATAGTATCACGTACTCGAGGCAGTGCAAAGATATGATCGACCTCTCCATGACCAAACGCCTCTGTGACTACCAAGAAACACTCGCATCACTGATCCGTTCGAGTATCGCGACTCCAGCTCTTTCATCCGCGCTTGAGTACTTTTACCAGATGGTGACGATAGATTCAAGTGCGAATATGATACAGGCACAAC
>JANOWM010000004.1:0-2289 GCA_031417875.1 Candidatus Altimarinota bacterium | reverse complement strand
ATATCATATTCCCAGAGGAGTTTTTTGAGATGTTTTGGAACATTTTTCATATATCTATTATAGCCAATATGCGTATATATCCAAATAAATCTACACCTTCACGAGCACTCTCTGGAGTTCTTCGAATTGTTCTATTTGCTTATCGAGTCTCACTTTTTGGAGTTCAGAAACCTCTTCGAGTCATTTTGTTCATCAGATATTCGCTTCGACCTCTGACCTTGCTCCTTCGAGAACTTTTTGTTGTTCTTTGAGGCGGAGGGTGAGGTCGGAACGAAGATCAGTGAGGATGATAAAAAAATAGCTTAGCTGCTCCGAAAGCAGATCATTACTAATAAGTCGGTGATCTACGCTGTTCTTTCGGATTCGATTTGAAGTCTTGAGAGTATATAAGAAATCGTATATATTTTTTATTTTATGCAAAATTATGTCCAAAGAGTCGGAGTTTATTATTCATTCCTGTAATGTTTCATTAGTATTGATAAGTTCTTGTAATTTCCCTTTTAAAATACTCCATGGTTTTGTCCGTTGCTGATAGTGAAAAATATCCGAAACAATGAGCCAACTTGCTAGTAGGGTAAATAGCATGAAAAATCAACCGATGTTCACAAATAATAGCAGTCAAGATAATCCGCTTGTTAGAATAGTACTTGTTAGTATCATATCAATCAATCTTCATTTTTCTTTTAGCAATATTTTGTCTACATGATGAATAGATGTTGCAAGTTTTTTATTAAGTTTTCAAATCATATACTTTACTTAATTTTCTCGAGCCAACTCTCATAAATACTCATATCGACCATCTTGAGGCTTGATGGAGTTTCTCATATGGTGGAACGAAGGGAGTCCATAGTGATTTTGTGTCCATCTAGGTGTTTCTCGGTAAGCGTGCCACTTTCTGCCTCGTCTATAAGCTCGAGAAGGTCGCGAGATGCATCACGAGCTACTTCATCGCACATGGCCTCGATATCTGCGGATACATATCAGTCAGTAAGACGAGCGAGTTCATCATAATCGAGCTTCGCACTCGGGCGTCACTTCTTCTCGATATACATCTGAAAGAGGGCTTTTCGTGCTGCAGTATCAGGAGGTCCGAGGTAGATTTTTTTATCGAGACGACCTGAGCGGAGAATGGCTGGATCGAGATGATCGGGACGATTGGTTGCTGCTATCACGATGAGATTTGGCGCATCTTCGAGTGCATTGAATTCCTGGAGAAACTGTGAGACTTCTTCCGCCTTATTCGCATCTACGTTACTCGTTCGTGCAGATACGAGCGAATCTATCTCATCGAGAAAGAGGATGATGGGCTCAGACTCTGCGGCTTTCTTCGCTCACTGGAAAAAGTCTTTGATATTTTTCGTCGTTTGATGGAGATATGATGATCCAAATTCTCCCATATTTTTCGAGATAAAACCACATCCGAGCTCCTCTGCGAGTTTCTTCGTGATGAAAGTCTTTCCTGTTCCAGGAGGTCAGTAGAAGAGCATTCCTGTTGGGATGGAGATCTTGAATTTTTCGTATTCGGTATAGAGCTTGAGAAGAAGGCTATTATTTGGTCATGCTGAATTTATTTCAGCATCTTTTTTGTTATCAGTACTCTGAGATCCTGAAACAAGTTCAGGATGACTGGAGTTTTGTTTTCTGAGTCTCTCTACCAAGAACTTGAACCTCAGTGGCTTGATAAAGCTATCCTGAAGCTCCTCTTTAAGGGTATCCATACCAGCAACCGCTTCAAATCCCCAGGGTTTTCCTTCGACTTTCGTAAATCTCTGGACTTCTACTCTCAGTTTTGTCTCTTCCGTCTTTGCATCACCGGTCTTGGGAGGCGTCCCTCACCCCCTAGCCCCCTCTCCTGAAGGAGGAGGGGAAATAGGAAATTTTTCATCAAAATTTTTCATCAGATTTGCGGCCTTTTCGACATCTTTTTGCATATCGAAGAGAGACTTCTCAAGAGTGGAAAGATCAGAAATCTCATCTTTTGCTCACTGAAATGAACGAAATTCTGGAGAACTCGTGAGTGACTGGAAGAAGGCATCAAAGCCAGGAGAAGGAGAAGACATACTAAGAAAGTGACTGAGTAAAGAGAGACTTCAGGAGTGAGAGATTTTTATCAAATACATCACGAGTCTTCTCGAGATCCATGAGGGTCATTATGCTATGATCCTTTTGGAGCTTGAGGTAGGGGCTCTCGAGAGCGTCGATATCCTTGATACTTCATTGTAGTGATTTGATATGAGTGTCAATATTTTCTCTCATGTAGACGAGCTCAAGGAGCGACTTTCTCACTGT
>JANOWM010000003.1:0-5237 GCA_031417875.1 Candidatus Altimarinota bacterium | reverse complement strand
TGTCATTGCGACGAAGGAAGCAATCCAGGAATGAAAAAGTGAATCTCTCGTCATCGATGGTCAGATGTACTCAGAAATCTACGAAGGTATAAATGGAAAGATAATTATTGATTCATCTCTCCCTGTCACGCTTCCACAAGTAGAAAAGTATGAGCCAGCAGGGGATGGACAGTCTCCGCTCGCAACCGTAGCCGAGTGGGTGAATGTGAAACTCGCAGATAATCTCACAGGAAAGAGAGAAACCAATACAATGCCGCAGTGGTGAGGAAGTTGCTGGTACTATCTACGGTATATGGATAGTAAAAACACGAGTGCACTTGCTGGAAAAGAAATTATGGACTACTGGCAAAATGTGGATGAGTATGTCGGTGGGGCAGAACATGCGGTTCTTCATCTTCTCTATGCACGATTTTGGCACAAGGTACTCTATGATATCGGAGTGGTTCCGACTCTCGAGCCATTTCAAAAACTCACCAATGTGGGAATGATCCTCGCTTATGCCTATGAACGTGAGGATGGTGGACTCGTCGCAGTAGATCTTGTGGAGGAAGTAAACCTCCCTGTTAAGGGGGTATCCCGCGAAGCGGGAGGGGGGTTTTTTGAATCAAGCTTTATCGAAAAATCTACATGATTTCCCGTCAAACAAGTCGTCGCCAAGATGAGTAAATCTCTGAAAAATGTCATCAATCCAAATGATATCGTGACGGAGTACGGAGCAGATACTCTCAGGCTCTATGAGATGAGTATGTCCGCCTTTACTGATACTGCACCATGGAATCCACTTGCTATCGTCGGAGTGAGACGATTTCTCGATCGAGCATATATGACATTCACTGAGTGAAAAAATATCGCCAAAGATGAGATGAAGGCGATGAAACTCCTGCATAAAACAGTCAAAAAAGTAGGAGAAGATATTGTCGAGTACAAGTTCAATACTGCTATTTCAGCGCTCATGATCCTCTGCAATGAGTGACTTCCTGCTGATCCAGAATTCCAACAAGAGTGGAAAGAAAAGTTTGCCACCATGCTCCATCCATTTGCTCCTCATATGGCGGAGGAACTATATATGATCTGTCATCCTGAGAGTTCCCGTCATTCTGACGAAGGAAGAATCCAGGTTTCCGAGCATGGATCCTTCGTACCTCAGGATGACGGGGCAATATATTCTATCTATGATGCTCCATGGCCCACTTACGATGACTTTATGCTCATCGACGATGAAGTGACGATTGCTATCCAGGTAAATGGCAAACTCCGTGGAACCCTCACATGTATAAATGGCGTCATGCAGGATGAAGTTTCGACTCTGGCGCATGCAGATCCTGATATTTTCAAATGGATAGAAGGCAAGGCTCTCGTCAGAGAAATATATATTCCAAACAAGCTCCTCTCTATTGTCGTGAAGGACGAATAAATTTGATTTTAAAAAATATTCTCCCACTCCCAAAGAAATGGGAGTAATGCTATTATACGAAAAAATCCGCTCGAATTCCATTCACAATTCAAAAATCATTTCCTCATCCAGAAGCCAACAGGTGAGGATTTTTTCAAAAAAAATTGACTTCTTCTTCTTCTGTACGCTTGACTCTGTTATCCGCAAGGAAACCTGTTCAGTCCGGCATGGTGGTCGGATTGAATTGCAACTGTGAGGCTGCAATACGCCTCGATAAGGAGTCACACCATGAAAAAATGTACCCGTTTTGCCCTCACGGGCATGTCCGCCCTGGCCGTTGTAGCTGGAAGTTTCGCTGGTACCACCGCACGGCAAAAAACGAGCTTCATCAACGCAGAAATCGGCCAAAAAGGCTTGAAGAAGACGTTGGCTGACGATGGCCACAGTGAAATTGGTGGCGGCGTAGCCACCACCGAAGCCGCCAAAGAAGCCGCGCCAGCCAAAAAAGCGGCCGCCATCCCCACCTTGTGGGCGGCGACGGATCAGGCACACACCGCCTGATCAGCCCCCGCGAAGAAAGAGGGAGTAGAGAAACGATAAGGTCACTCCTCCCTCGCATATACAAAAATAAAAACTGAGTCAATTTTTGAAATTATTTTCGGTGGTCTCCACTCGAAAGTCATTCTTAGGGTTGTCTCCTCGATCAAGTCTCGCAAAGATTTGATCTTCCGGCCGTTCCATGAGGGACGGCCATTTTTTTTATTCTCGAAGATCTTGCTTTTTTAAAAAAGTGGAATATTATATACGCATCCTCATTCGAGGAATATGGAAGAAAGGAATTAAACCTCCTAAAGAAAAAGACCCGTTTGATGGGTCTTTTTCTTGTTAACGGTACTGACGTAGAAGTTTTCTACGAGTCCGCCCTGTCACTTTTTGAGTGACGACCTTATACCCAAAAAGGATACAAAGGTATTTGAGGAGGTTCCTCATATGGGAGAAAGTTAAAAAATAAACCCCCTACTCCTCATAAAAGTAGGAGCTTAGTTAGTTTATAAAACAACCTTAAATATTTCTTAATTTCCAAAAGTAATTACTTCACCCATCCCTCGATGATATCTTCAAGAGCGAGGTTGAGCCTCTCGGGATCATGTCGTACGTAGTCTCCAGACTCATGTACGAGATCTCGTTCGATCACTTTATAGGTTTTATTTTCAAAGGGGGTATGATCTTTGATTTTGAGAGGTCTTTTATTTTCCTCTCTTTTATAGCGAGCAACGATCGTTTCATCGATCATGCCGTCATTCACGATCACATGAGAGAGGAGTCCTGGATGGATAAATTTTTCGATCGTATCGATAAAGTCGATCACTTCCATATTCGTCGTTTCACCACGCTTGGTCATCGCATTCACGATGTAGATGATTTTCCCACGACTTGCATGGAGTGCTTCACGCATCCCACGACAGAGGAGATTTGGGACGATACTCGTATAGAGATCACCAGGCCCGATGATGATATAGTCAGCATTTATGATGGCTTCTCGAGCCCTGGGATTGATATTACCTTCATTTCCGACGAGCCAGGCATCGACGATATTTTGATCGAGATCGTGCGTGCGTTCCCCGGGATTCGTTTCCGAGACGTCGATATTTTTTTCACCGATGACCTCTGTGCCATCTTCAAATCTCACACCGAGGTGTATATCTTCGAGTGTTACGGGGATGACACGTCCACGCACATCAAACATCTCAGAGAGGGTCGATATCGCAGATTCAAAATCTCAGGTGATATCTGTGAGGGCTGTGAGGAGGATATTTCCGATTTTATTTCATCCGATAACACCATCTTCATCGAATTTGTATTCAAAAAGTTTTCGCACCATCTCAGTATTTTTCGCAAGTGCCGCGATAGATCTTCGCATATCTCATGGTGGCAAGATCCCGAACTGATCTCGTATCGCTCAGGCAGTTCATCCTGAATCCGCGACAGAGATGACAGCAGAGATATTGTAGTCTTTATTTTTTTTGAGTCAGTAGAGAACGTTAAACGTTCCAGCTCATCCACCAATAGTCGTGATATTTATAGTCATTTGCTTTTTCTTTAGAAAACAATAGGATTATAGTGTTTTTATAATTTAATCAAATTCTTCTCTATGTGAGCAAGTACTATCATTTTCCTTCTGTTTATTGCAGCCATTATTATACCGATGTTTATCAGAAAGATAAATCAGGGTGAAGTCGGGCTTCGTGACTTTCTCGGAAAGTATACTGATACGGTTGGTCCTGGTATTTTCTTTATGGTTCCAGGTATCCAATCAGTCAAAAAAGTCGATATCCGTGAGCAGGTGGTTACCGTTCCAGAACAACAAATCATCACGAAAGATAACGTCGGAATGGCAGTCGATGGAGTTATCTATGTACAGATCATCGATCCATACCAGGCAACCTACGATATAAATAACGTTTTTATGGCGGTCGTGAATCTCGCACAAACGAATCTCCGTAGTGTGCTCGGTACGATGTCACTCGATGAGACACTCTCAAATCGTGATATGATAAATGGAAAACTCCTCGAGTCCCTCGATCGTGAAACAGGGAAGTGGGGAATAAAGGTGCTTCGCGTCGAGATCAAACGTCTCGATCCACCAGAAGATATCCAAAATGCGATGAGTAAACAGATGAAGGCAGAACGTGAAAAGCGCGCAGTCATCCTCGAGTCAGAAGCCTACAAACAGTCACTTATCACCAAGTCAGAAGGAGATAAACAATCAAAAATTCTTCAGGCAGAATGAGAGCGTGAGTCAGCGATACTCCGAGCTCAGGGTGAGGCAAATGCCAAGATCGCTATCGCCGAAGCAACGGCAAAATCTCTGGAACTCGAGTCCAATGCAGCAGAAAAATTCTTCAAATGAGCTGCCGTCACAAAAGAGCAACTCAAGGTCATCGAAGGGGCACTCGGGCAAAATACGAAGTATATTCTCGATTCTGATATTCTCGCAGGGGTTTCGAAGATTTTTGGAGGCGCAAAATAATTTTAACTTATCATTTTTATGTCACTTCTCTACTTTTGGATATCTGCGATGATAATCTTTCTTATCATCGAGGCTCTTACTGCGACATTTTATGGACTTTCTCTCGCGATCGCGAGTGGTGCAGTGGCGCTCTATGTATGGTCTCAGGGGCTCATGGAGATCGATATTATCCAGTGATTTCTCTTTGCGATTATTACGTTTCTTGTGTCGTACTTTCTCCCACGACTCCTTACTCCAGCTGATTCTCATGATGTCGCGCAAGGAGTAGACGTTTATATCGGTCAAAAACGAAAAGTAAAAAAAGTAGGCGATACCTTCAAGATCTCACTCGATGGAGTAGAATACATTGTCCTCGGGGATGATATAGAATCTGGTGATTCAGTGATAGTGACTGGGAAAAAATGAGCGGGATTTATCGTAGAAAAAGCACAATAAGTAAACCATAATTGTCCGTTTTCATGAAAAAAATTCAAGAGAGGCAGATCCAAATCCTCAAGCACATTATCGAAGAATATATAAAAACGGGGGAAATTACTGGTTCAAAATCCCTCCTTTCAAAACACGATCTCAGGGTTTCATCCGCAACAGTTCGCAATGACATGATGTCACTTGAGAAGATGGGACTCCTCTTTCAACCCTATAACTCGGCTGGTCGACTTCCGACTTCACGAGGACTTCGGGTATTTGTCGATTATCTCATGGAAACACTTCCTGCAGTATTTCTCGAAGCAGAGGAATTACATCGAGAAAAGCTCGTAAATAATCGCATCGATGATACCCTCTATGAACTCGTTGCACGACTCACAAAAATTA
>JANOWM010000002.1:0-4536 GCA_031417875.1 Candidatus Altimarinota bacterium | reverse complement strand
CGATTCCTGCCGGAACTGATAATTTCCGTGAAGTGCCGAAGCTTCTCGAAAAATACAAGAGAGAACTCGGTGGAAAAAAAATTATTTTTTATTGTACCTGATGAATTCGCTGCGAAAAGGCTTCCGTTATCATGAATAAGGCAGGTATGAACGAACTTTATTCGCTCGAGGGAGGAGTCGTGAAGTATGTAAACGAATATAACGACGGAAACTGGCTCGGCAACCTCTATACCTTCGATGGGCGAGTATCGACTCAGGTCGGAGATGACAAAACTCATACCACGATAGGGAAGTGCGTATATTCAGACATACCCACGGATAACTGCGAAAACTGCCGCTATGCTCCATGCAACGCTCGACTTATCACTACAGAAAAAGAGTATAGGAAACATATGGGATTTTGTTCGAAGGAATGCTACGGGTGAGCAGCTATCGATGGATTTGTCAAAGATCTCCCCTGGGATCGTTTTGACTATAAGAATACGAGACGAGAGGAAGACGGTTTTGAGAAAATAAAAAATCACCTCGATCGAAAGCTGGGGAATATAGAGTGGCGTTATGAAAAGAGTCAAAAAGAGGAAAATATCGTGGAATGTTAAAATAGATTTGCAAAATAATAGATTTTATCTATAAATATCTGAATTATTTTAGGTGTTTATGAATATTTTAGATAGAGATAAGGGGCCAATTCTGAAAAATCCTCAGAGGGCAAAATGACCAGAAACACCAGTACAAAATAATGCTGAAACGGCAGGACTTATTAGTAACTATGAGTATAGTGGAAAAGATTTGAGTCAGATAAATGAGCTTCATGAGGGTCTTTTGAAATTATGGGGGCTATTGAGGCATATTTCACCAGATTTTGAAAATGCAATGGACTCTTTTATCAGATGAGCAATTATGCCCATGCATCCAAAAGGCTATATTAGTAATGATAGATTTCGAGATTTGCCGAAAAATATGTCGAGGATTACAGATGAATGAGTAAAGGCTGAAATACGAATCCTCATAGAAAATATACAAAAACTACGTCAAATATACCCGCATGTTGAGGTTATTGCTCCGTTTTTTATGGAAACTAAAGAAGCAGGGGTGGCACTACAAACATTTTTATTATTTCTCGAGCTTTGGAATAAAATTCCAGAGGCAATATGAGATGGTATTGATGCCAATGAGGCACCACTACAAGTAATGAAAACATCCATTGATATCAATGCTTCGCATGGCACGCTCATATTAAATGATGAAACTGCATCTTTATGGTATGGAATGCCAAAAGTATTTAGATGGGAGAACTGAGTAAAAAAATATCTCTCACCAAAAGGATTTCAAAATATGTCTGAAAATCTTATCAGACATAAAGTTTTTCCTCGTATCTTTATCTATCTCCCATTTATAGAATTAGATAAACATGAAGATTCAATATTGCTATTAGAATATGTTTTTTTTCTTCCGAGTTGGGCAAGATGAGATATTTTGACTCCCAATATCGTCATGAAAGCAAGACTAACATTTATCGCTCTCATAAAAAAATACCGACATCTTCTCATGAAAGATGGAGATCCCGACACAACATCTCTTCTTGCACAAAGACTTATAGAGGCATTAGGGAATGATGTTTTTTGCGATATGATTCTCAAGTATTGAAAGAATAATGAATGAAATAACTTAAACTTAAATCCAAAATCAATAAAAAAACGTCCACCGGTAAAATCTCAAAAGTGATTTATCTCTCTAAAGAAAATACCCTCACAAGCTACCATTGAACCACGAGTCACTACAGAGCAAGTTCATCAGAAGCCCATTGATCCACAAGAAGAATTCTTGAAAACATTCTCTCCTGAAATACATGAATATCTTATGAGAAAAATGCTCTTTGAAGGGCAGATACTTAGTGCATCTTTGCTTGTCAAAAATTGGCCACAAAATTTTCCTCTTTTGAAACTTTGGATATCTCTTGATGATGGGACCAACTGGCAAAGCTTCGCACGAGATGAAGAAATACATATAAAAGATTTTCCTGGAGGGAATGTCACTTTTGCATTTTCTCCAGCATGAGAAAAACCAGAGGACTTTGCCAAAAGAAAGACTATTTCTTTTAACAAGAAGGTGGTAAGTGTTCAAAGAGATGTTCCCCGAAGAATGGATATAGTACTCTCACTTCCTAAAGATCCAATTGCTTCTGTGATTCCTGAAGCACCAAAAGAAAAAACCGTAGATGAAAAAGTATTGGAACTTTATGGATTATTTTTAGCCAAAAATTATCTTCTCGAAACAAACCCACAGGGAATTGTTATGATGACACTTGGGGCAATCAAACTTCGTTTTCGAGAAGAAATAATAGAATATGTGAGTGGAGAAAAAAAGTTGTTTGATGAGTTTTTGGATATGGCTTCTTTAGAAATAAAAACCATTTTTTTAAACGCTGTGACTTCTATAAAAGAGAAAAAAATAGAAGAAATTCTTCAAAAGCTCAACCCTTGACATAACTGGATGAAGACAATCATGAATGCGCTTCCTACTCTCGACGAATCTCTTACTCTCAAGGATGCGATGAATTCTTATGAATATAACGGAGGATATATGTGAGTCATGATCCTTGTGAACGGGTTTTCAGAAAGGAGTGTGAAAATAAAAGACGCTCTCAGGCTACTCTGACCCGATATTCACTTCGAACGAGTAGATGAAAAGGGGAGACCTGGAAACGGGCTTGGAACTCATCTCAAGATCTCCCTTTCTCTCGAGTGAAATGAATGAGTTGTCGGAACTATTAGATCGACATGAAAACCGGATTATTTTCACACTGAAATACGCCCATGAGTAGAGAAAAGAATTGCCGATTCTCTCATGCAAATGCTACAAGATATTCTCGTTTTTTCATGAGCACTCGCATTTCAAAAGTATGGAAAACGAGAGAAGAGTATAAAAAGAGCTGAGTCAAAGTTCGGAAGACAAGAATCGTTGACTGATGAAGATATAACATCGCTCCTTACTGGGAACTATAAAAAACAAATCCGATGACTCTCGAGTTACTCACAGTGACAAAGGAAGCTAATCATGGAGGCAATTGTTCGTTTCAGAGAATGACGGTGAAAACTCTGTCTCGATCAAGGTTTTAATCATACGTTTGGATATTATGAAGCACATATCACTTCAAAACAATGACAGCCAGAGTTAGATAGCTATAGTAATGCAGACTCCAATATCTGAGTCGTCATTGTTGATGAAAAGCTCTCATCTGCATGAGAAAAGAAATGACATTCGTTTGCCTATGATATGATGCGAGACAATCCACGGCTACAAAAATATCTCATTCTCAAGATAATCGCAACACTCATAAATGCTGAGTACAAATGAAAGAGCCCATTTTCAAACGGGATGAAGGAAGTGTTTATGAATTTTTGGGAGAGGCGTGTTTCAAATGAGAAAAAAGAAGAATTTCTCACTTCCGAAAAGAAGAATACAGAATCCGCCCTCCAGATACTAATGTGAGAGGAAGGAAAATCACCCTCTATTATAGCGGCACTTATAGAATATTGGCATAGTTACGATGTGCAGATCATCTACAGTAAGCCACAAATTTTGCCTTTGGATGAATTTCTTGCGATTATGGAAGAGATGGAAAACAAGGAAATACATGAGATAGCTACGGGACAGCAGTAATTAGTCAAAACGCCCTCGTGAGAGGAGCGTTTTTTTGGGAAAGGAAGGAGGAAGATTATTCTTCAACTTTTTTTTCGAATAGCCTTCCTATATCTGCAGTTAGCATAACTGCCACAAACATCAGGATAAGCGCCAAGAAAACACCTAATACGAGACCTATTACCCAATTTCCATCTTTCATGAAATTGGCAATGATCACCCCTATGATGCCACCGAGCGCTATGATGGCAAGTGCCACCGTCCCATAGTTTTCTTCTAGCCATTTCATGACTGTTTCCTTTCCCATCCACCTCACCGTGAATGGGAGAATTTTTACCGCAGTGAGCGGGCGGACGAAAGTCCAAAATTCCCCAGTCAATTGTGACTGGACAAGATTATTTTACTACTACTACTACTTTCTGTCAAATATTTGCATAAATATCAGAAATATGGGATACTCTTTATATGAAGCAAAATCAGATAACCGTACAATTCCAAAACATCGCCGCTTGACTCAACGACGGTGCTCGCTATACCACTGAGTGATCATGGCAATTTTTCGTCTCACAGTCACCCGAAGAAATATACGATAACCTCCGGACACATATCGATCCTATGATTGATCCTATACTTTCCCAGGATTCTGACATCGTCAGTTTTAGTGAGATTTTCGGAATCAAGCAAAGAGACTATATAAAAAATAAGCTCGAAAAACTCGGATATACGGTACACTTCACAGATGCTTTCGAAATGTGGAGTCAGTCCGTCGAGTGAGAACACCTCTACAATATGGTCTGAGTGAAAGAAGATAAACTCTGAAAACCTGAGGTCAAACATCACGAATTTCGAAATAAAAGAAAGCTCGAGTGAATAGCGTTTGCTATGAATTATCTA
>JANOWM010000001.1:0-7473 GCA_031417875.1 Candidatus Altimarinota bacterium | reverse complement strand
CTCTTTTGGATCCATACTTCTTATTCGTGATAAACTCTGAAAAAATTGGAGTAAGAATCGTTCGATTTCTTCGAATAATGTTTATAAGTAAGGTACTGACAGCATCCCGAAGAAATAAGTCATTCAAAATTGTTGACTCGGTAAAAAGATCAACAAGAGCCTGATATCCATATTTCTTTACATCCATATCAATCAATACCCACAAGATGGTTGGCACATTGAACTGGTACTTTTCCCAATCTTTTAGAAGAGAGAGAAGATATGGTGTAATTTCTGGATGTTTTTTAAAAATTTGCTCTAATTGGTTAATTTCATCAATCTTTATTCAAAATTCTTTTTTTAGAGAATCTACTATTGGTTGTCAAAGTGCTTTTATACGCTTTCGATCTTCCTGTCTTTGTCTCTCTATTTCCCTACTTAGTTCTCACTCATTACTCCAGTTATCTTCTCGAGCTTTTTTTTCTATGAGATCCCTTATTGTATGCCAGGATGTATCTATAGAGTGATGTTTCTTTATCTCAAAACTTCACTTCATAATATCAAGAAATGTATCATTTTCTGATACTATACCGACCTTTTTATGGTAACGAAATGGTCAATGAGGAATATCAGAAAATTTTTCTGCAATTCCAAAAAACATATCTGCATCCTCATTATCTCACCAATATTTTGAAATACGTCCAAGAATACTGAAATACTGATATCCAACCCATGGAAAGACTGAATCTCATGAGTCTTTCCATGTTTCAATCTCTTGGGAGATAAGATCATATATGGATTCAAATTCTTCAGAAATATTATATAAAACAATTGGCGTTGCTATATCAATAATCCTCGAAGTCGTTCCATGATATCAGAGCCATAGAATTTCCTTTTCTATGAGATATTCATGAATTGCTATTGTGGTCAAAATACCGTCTTTTTCTTCATAAAACTGGGCTATTTCTCCAAGAAAATGGATTGCACTCCATGAATTTTCCATAGCTTTAATTTTTTCTTCCCATGTATGCAATACACTATCATCTATCATATATTAAGACTTCATTACTGAGTGATTTATCCAAAACTTAAATCCTCTCCTTCCCTCCCATATAATTCCTGAGTACTTTTGGAACTGTCACGGTCGCATCAGCGTTTTGATAGTTCTCCATAATCGCGACAAGAGCACGTCCGCAGGCAAATGCCGTTGCATCGTTGGTATGGATGAGCTCGACATCCCCACTGGTTCTGCGAACTCGTGTCTGGAGACGGCGTGCCTGGTAGTCGGTCATATAGTCCGCGGTATGCGTCTCACGATATTTCTGTTGTCCTGGGAGCCACGCCTCTATATCACTTCCCTTCGCATTCGGTTTTCCGATATCGAAAGTGCACTTCTGGAGTTTTTGGTAAGGAATCTCGAGTTGTTGCATCATATATTCCTGAATTCAGGAAAAAAGAAGATGTTCATCGTGTGAGGTCTCCGCGGTAGAAAAACTTTCCATCTCGAGCTTGTCAAACTGGTGCATACGGATAATTCCTTCCATATCTTTCCCATACGTTCCAGCTTCTCCACGAAATGACGTCGCATACCCGAGATAACGAACAGGCATATCTGATTCAGAAAATATCTCTCCTGCATGCATAGACCCGAGGACATGTTCGGCACTTCACTGGAGCCAGAGATCCTGACCTTCGATCTTATAGCGCTCTTCTCGTGGTTCGAGACGATCCATCGCATCATAGGGAGCCGTCTTGATCATATATGGTGGAAGCACGGGTGTGAATGGCTTATTTGAGACTGAGAGTCCATGCTCTGCGATGATAGCATCGAGCACTGAAGAATCTCCGAGTGTATCCATCACCCATGCTATCAGGGCGAATTGGAGTTTCACGAGATCTCACTTGATGTACGCAAAACGAGCTCCTGCCACGTTTGCAGCGCGCTCTTTATCGATCCATCCGCGGATCTCTGCAATCTCAGCATGATTTCTGATAGGGAAATCAAATTCACGAATTTTTCCCCATTGTTTGACCATCACATTCTCCTCTTCAGTGAGTCAGATAGGAGTGTCTGCTGTTGCGATATTTGGGATACGTTTATAAAGTGCGAGAAATTCAACTTCTACTGCTTCGAACTCTTTTTCTCATGTTTGGATTTTTTCTTTGAGGGATTTTGCCTCTTCGAGGAGAGTAGGCTCCGGTTTTCATTTTCACATACTCGCGGAAAGCTCATTGCGTCTCGCACGAAGTCAGTCAAGCTCTTGTCCGAGCTTCAGTCTCGTTTGATCGAGTGAGATAATATGATCCAGATCCAGTCATTTGACGACCTTATCGTGGAGAGTTTTTCGAACGAGGTCGCGATTGGTACGAAGTATTTTGAGATCGATCATAGTATAAGAAGTTTTTTTTAGTATATAAAAATCATTATTTTTTGCAAAAAAATTCCTCATATGCTAAAATCGTATTATGTCAGAAAATTCCGAACTCACCTTTCATACTGTCGCGCTCATCCTCTCCACGCTCCTCGTATACGGATCGATGTTTCGCTATATCTATTCGATTATCAAAGGAAAAACCAAGCCAAATGTCGTCTGATGGCTTCTTTATGAAATAGCTACCATCTGTATACTCATCTCGAGTTATGAACTCGGCAGTTTGCCGACGATCATGCTCGCACTCGCATTCGCCATCACACAGCTCATAGTCATAGTGCTCGCCTTTCGTTATGGGTTCGCACGTATGGATAGGGTAGAGGCTTTTTACTTTGGCATGTCGATGATCTCACTTCTCTTTTGGATTATCGCGCGTCATAGCCCAGATCTCAAGGAGTTTCTCAATATGTCAGATGATTGACTCGCGATATTTCTCCTCACGACCAACACGCTCATAGATTCTATGTGAGCAGCTGCCATATTTACCAAACTTTATAAACATCCAGAAACCGAAGATAAGCTCGCATGGTTCCTCGGTGGACTCTCAGGGCTTTTCGGAATTCTCGCGGTAAGTAACTTTACATTTGAAGACTTTCTCTATCCGAGTTATCTCTTTGCATCCAATATCGCGATATGGCTCCTGTGTTTCCGCAAAAAACCACGCTGGAGATTTATCCACGTGTTCGGCTGGGTGGAGCGTCTCGTTGGAACAAATTGGAGAGGAAAAGAGTAGGATTTTTTTGTATTTTTTCTATTTTTGTATAGAGTAGCATTCTATGTCTCTTTACACAAAATATCGTCCTCGTGATTGGGATTCGCTTGTCGGACAGGATTCCATTTCTCATATTCTCAAAAGATCGCTCGCGCTCGATAAAGTATGACATGCGTATATATTTACCGGATCGCGTGGAACAGGAAAAACTACGAGCGCTCGCATACTCGCTAAATGAGTCAATTGCGAAAATTTGCAACAGTGAAATCCTTGTCATATATGTGCTCATTGTCACGCATTTGATGAATGAAATATGCTCGATGTCATCGAAATAGATGCTGCGAGTAATACCTGAGTAGACAATATCCGTGATCTTATCGAAAAATCGAGATTTGAACCATCACAGTGAAAGTACAAAGTCTATATTATCGATGAAGTACATATGCTCTCTGATGGAGCGTTCAATGCGCTTCTCAAAACGCTCGAAGAACCACCATCGCACGTAAAGTTTATCCTCGCTACCACTGAAATCGACAAGGTTCCCGAGACTATCAGGTCTCGTACGCTCAGATTTGATTTTCATAAAATATCAACAGATGAGATCATAGGACGCCTCGAGTACGTCGTAAAAAGTGAAAAGATTGAAGCCTCAAACTCATCACTGCGAATCATCGCAGAAAGTGCTCGTGGATGAATGCGAGATGCTCTCACCATCCTCGAACAACAGAGTATGTGAGGAAGTATCGATGAGCGGACACTCAGGGAGAATCTTTCACTCATCGAAGAAGGATTACTTATGAATATACTCGATATTTTGATATACAAAAAATATGATGACTTTTTAGAACTTATTTCCAATCTGAGAAAAAAGCATATCAAAGTGGACGCTCTTTTTGATCAAATGCTCTATAGTCTCCGAGATAAAATGCTCGCAGATATACATTCCCCTTTATTTGATGACTATAGTAATATCTCACGTATTATCGAGGATGCATATACGAAGATACGATTTTTACCCGATGGACTCCTTCTTATCGAGATCACCCTTCTTCGCATCTTGAGGCGTGATAATGAAACAGTTATCCCTCTAGAAAAAATTGTCGAAAATAAAGACTGAGAACAACTGCAAAAAGAAATCAAAACACCTTCGGTGGCAAGAGAAGAGATAATTACCGTTCCAAAAGAAGAGGCAAAAAAATGAGATGAGTGAAAAGAAAATTTTTCATATATTTCCCTTTTAAGCAAAGTAAAAGAAACAAAACCAGCCCTTGCCATCGATCTCAAATCTGCAAGATTTGAAGTTGATGGAAGAAAACTGACGCTTATTTTTGAAAAAGACTGGAATTTTCAGCGTGTAAATACCCCAATCATAAAGAATTCACTCATAGAGATTCTGGATGCTCTTTTTTTACCAGGATGGAGCCTATTTTGTGAACTTTCATGAGGAACAAGGGTCGTTGAGGAGTGAGTATTTTAGAATTTGCTTGCTTGAAATAGGTCTTTGACTATAATAGGTGCATAATTTTCTTTTTATGTCTGCAATTCAGCGTTTTCTTTCCATTGTCTTCTCTGAAATGGTTATCAAAAAACTTGTCGCCTTCGGACTCCTTTATATTTTCGGATATATACTCAGGGATTTTCTTGCGATCTTTTTTATTACCTTTCTTTTTGCGTATATCTTTCTCGAGCTCTGAACGCTCTTTGCGACCAAGCTTCATCACTGGTGAATCACGTGAAAAAAAGATACTCCCCACAGGATAGCCCTGCGGTATTCTACCACCAATCATATGGTGAGTATACTCTACATCATCTTCATCGGTATCGTGATTTTTATGTTTTCAAATATTCTTCCTCAGATCGGTGTAGAAATCAAAAACTTTATCGAAAGTGCCCCGAGCATCACTGCTCAGGCACAAGAATTTATCACAAAAATCGAAACCATGTCTCGTCTTGATCTCGGTCTAGAAAAGATAGCAGCAGACTTTATGAATCCGAAAAATATAGAAACTATCGGACAATGAACTATCGCTTCGATTACGAATGCCTGAATATTTTTGACAAAATTTTTGATTGCCCTCATTCTCTCATATATCTTTATCATCGAACGGATGAAAATCGCGAAATTTCTCTCGAGAATAAAGGAGGGAAACTTCTCATTTCTCTACGACGAATGGGCTATTGTCTCTCGAAAAGTAGGAACCGGTTTTTGAATGATTTTTAAAGCACAATCTATCATCGCATTTGTAAACGCTGTCCTCACATCATTTTGACTTTTGCTTATCAGTTTTTTTCATGGTGGAGAAGCTTTTCCTTATATTTTTACCCTCTCACTCGTCGTCTTTATTTTTGGATTTATACCTGTATTTGGAACGTTTCTTTCAGGAACTCCGATTCTCATCATCGGATATGGGTACTGAGCAAATATTCAGGAAGGGCTCCTCGTCGTCACCGCTATTATCGCTATGATCATCATCGTCCATACGATCGAAACATACTATCTCAATCCGAAAATAGTCGGATCATATATGCATTTTCCTGTATTTATTACGCTCCTTATACTCCTTATTTCTGAACATTTTTTTGGAATCGTCTGACTTCTTATCTGAGTTCCTATTTTTTCTATCCTCCTTTCCTTTTTCGAGGATGTCGATGGATATATTAGTGAAATAAAAAAACAACTCTATGGATAAGATCTCAAGAGAGCGTATAGAGTATTGGGTATCTCAAAAAGGTGAAAAACCGAAAGTCATCGTCATATATGGACCGACCGCCTGTGGAAAAACTGCACTTTCACTCGAACTAGCATCTTTTTTCGAAACAGAAATTATCTCCGTAGATTCGAGACAGATATACCAGTGACTCGATATCGGTACAGGAAAGATCTCGAAGGAGGAAATGAAATGAATCATTCATCACATGATCGATATCGTCGATCCAAGTGTGACCTTTTCTATGGTGGATTTTCGAGAAATGGCCCTTCCGATTATGAGAAAACTACAGGACTCTGGAAAAATCCCGATTCTTTGCGGTGGAACTGGACTCTATATCGATGGCCTTCTCTATGAAATGGCAATTCCTGACTCGGTTCCTGACTGGGAATATAGAAAAGAGCTCGAAAATTTCAGACAAAAAGAGTGAAATCTCGCACTTTGGCACCTTCTCGAAAAAGTCGATCCAGCATATGCCCATGAACTCGAAGTGAACAACTACCGTTATGTGATGAGATGACTTGAGGTATGGAAAGAAACCGGAAAATCCAAACGAGAATCGCAAAATACTCGCACTCCCAGGTTTGATACATTCTTCCTCTGTCCATATGACGGAGATCGCGAAGCACTCTATGAACGAATAAACTGACGTATCGATGAGATGTTTTTATCTTGACTCGTCGATGAAGTATGATATAATATCCGTAGATTTACTTCCTCTGCTCCGGGACTCAATACTATTGGGTACAAAGAAGTTATCGGTTATTTGGAGTGAAAAATGATGCTCAATGAATGCATCTCTCTCGTCAAACAGCATAATCGAAACTACGCAAAACGGCAGATAACCTGGAATAAAAAATATGAATAAAGTTATCGAAATACATACACGAGCTCCTTATGAGGAAAATGGTATTCTGAATGGAAATTATGTGCTAGATGAACTCTTAAATTCCGAAAAAGTGTTGACTATTCACAACATGAAGGCTCTCTATATACTCCTGAATATCACATCAAGGGAATATATGCTGGCTCAACTATTTCATAATTCGAGCATAAGTGACGTGAGAAAATCTCTCATGTTTCAATCTGCTCACTTTGTAGAAAATGGACCAAATAACAGAGATTTAACTCTTTACATGCTCCTTGCTCTTTATTTTGGACTAAGATCTGGAAGTTCTACATGACCAGAAATCATTGGACTTTCCCGACACGTCTTATGATGAAAGGATTCAAAAACTAATAAAGCTATTGCTGACGAGTGAGCAGATTCCTATCTTCCTTATCTCTGAAAGGATCCTTGGAAGATGACTGGAGAACAAAGGAAGCATCTAAAATCGACAATTCTTTCATATTTCGAGACACAAAAATGAGTAAAACAATCATTTTAAAGTTCGCTGTTTAGACGTGTTTTCTACGATGCCCAGCGACGAAATGATGGACAATCTTGCTCTACATCAATATGAGCAAATCCTGGATGCTGAATCGCTTGTTTTATGAGCTCTTTGAGTTCTGCGAATTTTTTTGAGTGAGCATGATGAGAAAACTTACATCCTGCCTGGAGAGCGAGAGCCACTGGATCTATCGGTGCAACGGTATTACCATCTGGAGTCGTCTTTGTCACGGCTCAGATCGGAGTCGTTGG